>JAIUMG010000144.1 GCA_022565655.1 Alkalimonas sp. | reverse complement strand
AACGTTATCGCACCGTCGATGGAATGGTTGAACGTGTGACCTGGGGCGATGCGAACACTCGGCGTGGTAAGTTTTCCGGTATTTCTGTCAACATGGATTTTGGTGATTGGTTGTTCTTATCCGAGCTGAACCGGCTGGATCTGGCTGGCAGCAACTTTGATACTTACATGGTATCAGCGGGTTACCGTATCCAGGCCTATACCCCTTATATTTCATACGCCCATTTTCATAGTGCAAATGAAAAACACAATACCACCAGCTTGGGGGTGCGCTGGGATTTTCACTCGAATGCGGCATTTAAGCTGCAGTTTGATGATGTGCAAGATAATGGCGAGCCAGGCTGGGAAGTTGCTGGCGACAGTAAGTCGGTTTCATTCGGTGTTGATTTGGTATTCTAAGGGGGAGCTATGAACTATATAAAAGTGGTGTTTGCAGCTTTGGTATTGTTGTCTGGGGCTGCAGTGGCGGAAATTTCTATCATTGTTCATCCATCGAACAATGCCAGTGTCGATCAATCGGAGTTGAATCGACTCTTTCTGGGGCGAGGGAATAGCTTCAGTGATGGCGGGCGGGCTACGCCAATGAACCTGGCTGAAGGGATCCCAGCCCGGGATAGCTTTGATAACAAGGTGCTGAATCGTTCATCCGCCCAGTTAAAGGCATACTGGTCGCGGTTGGTGTTTACCGGTAAAGGAACACCGCCACCTGAGCATGCCAATGCGGCAGCGATGATCGCTGCGGTCGCTGCAGAACCAACGGCTATTGGTTATGTCGCAAGCTCGGATGTCGATGATAGCGTTAAGGTCGTCGCTACGTTTTAGAGCTGGCGCTTGTGTTAAAAAAGCTTTCCCTCGGGAAAGCTTTTTTTATGGCCAACATAAACTTATTAGCGTGACAAAGTTTTTTGGTCGAATCGTAGGTTTTTTTACTAGGATCACGTATAATTTCGCGCCTTTAAAATTTAATCCATTCATTCAAGGAGTCCTTTCATGGCCTTAGAACGTACTTTTTCAATTGTAAAGCCGGATGCGGTTGCTAAAAACCTGGTTGGCGCCATTTATCAACGTTTTGAAGCAGCGGGCCTGCGCCTTGTTGCTGCAAAAATGCTACACTTAAGCCAGGAACAAGCGGAAGGGTTTTACGCTGAACATAAAGAACGTCCATTCTTTAATGCGCTGGTTTCTTTCATGACGTCTGGCCCGGTCATGGTGCAGGTACTTGAAGGTGAAGATGCTGTTCGTAAAAACCGTGAAATCATGGGAGCAACCAACCCTAAAGAAGCGTTAGCAGGTACTTTACGTGCCGATTACGCTGACAGCATTGATGAAAATGCGGTTCATGGCTCAGATGCTGTTGAGTCGGCCGCCCGTGAAATTGCTTACTTCTTCACCGATGCAGAGCTTTGCCCTCGTACTCGTTAATTGACGAGTGCAGGTAAGTGATCAAGGGGGCTTTGCCCCCTTGATGCGTCTTAGCGCAGTACCATAGATCCATTTAGTTAGACAGGATTAGATCACATGACAACATCTGCCGACAAAATTAATTTGCTCAACTTTACCCGGCCGCAAATGAAAGCCTTTTTTGCGGACATGGGTGAAAAACCTTTTCGTGCAGATCAGGTGATGAAATGGGTCTACCACTACTGTGTTGATGATTTTGACCAGATGACCAACATCAACAAAGTGTTGCGTGAAAAACTAAAACAGCGCTGTGAAATTCGTGCACCAGAAATAGCCAGTCAGCAAGAAAGCCTGGATGGCACCATCAAGTTCGTCATGCGGTTAGATGGTGGCCAGGAAGTTGAAACGGTCTGGATCCCTGAAAAAGATCGCCGCACACTCTGCGTTTCGTCCCAGGTAGGTTGCGCACTGGACTGCTCATTTTGCTCTACGGCGCAGCAAGGCTTTAATCGCAACCTGACGGTCGCTGAAATCATTGGCCAGGTTTGGCGGGTATCGAAAATAATTGGCAGTTTTGGTGATACCGGAGAAAAGCCAGTCACCAATGTGGTGATGATGGGGATGGGCGAGCCATTGCTGAATATGAATCATGTCATCCCAGCTATGGAGCTGATGATGGAGGACTTTGGTTTTGGTTTATCCAAGCGTCGTGTCACGTTAAGTACATCTGGCGTTGTGCCAGCATTAGACGCCATGTTAGGCAAAATCGATGTAGCACTGGCTATTTCATTGCATGCTCCGAATAATGAGTTACGCAGTGAGTTGGTTCCTGTGAATAAAAAATACCCGATGGAAGACTTTCTGGCGTCATCCAAACGTTATGTCGAGTGGTCAAAAGCCAATGACAAAGTCACTATTGAATATGTGATGCTGGAAGGCATTAACGACAGTATGGAGCAAGCTCATGAACTTGCTCATGCCTTGCGTGATACGCCGGCAAAAATCAACTTGATCCCTTTCAATCCTTACCCGGGATCGCCTTATTTACGCTCCAGCAACTCCCGCATCGATCGTTTCAATAAAGTCTTGCAAGAACATGGTTTTACCGTCATGGTAAGAAAGACACGAGGGGATGATATTGATGCGGCCTGCGGCCAATTGGTCGGAGATGTGGTGGACCGAACCAAACGTTTACTAAAAAAACAAATGAAAGGTCAGCCAATTTCAGTCAAAATGACTTCATAAGGATAGTTATCAGGAAAAAAGTTATGCAAAAACTGTCGGTTAGCATCGTGGTGATGAGTGCATTTGTGATAGCAGGCTGTGTGTCTGAAAGCACCTATGTCGGCTCCGATCGACCCGTGCAACAACGGCAGGTGGATAACACGGAAGCAGCTCGCACACGAATGTCACTCGGGCTCAACTATTTGCAACGTGGCGAAAATGCACAGGCAATCTTCAACCTTGAACGCGCCAGAGTGATGGCCCCGCAGCTGCCCGAAGTCTACAATGCTCTGGCCTATTATTACCAAAGTGTTGGTGAACATCAGCAGGCAGAAGATGCCTACAAACAAGCCTTGGCTCGTGATGCCGATAATGCAGATACCTACAACAATTATGGCGCTTTTTTGTGCCAGATAGATAAGTACGAAGAAGCAGAACGTTTACTGCTGACCGCCATTCGCCGGCCTGGTTATATGCGGGTATCGGAAAGTTATGAAAACCTGGCGATGTGTATGCTGCAACAAAATAACTTTAGCCGGGCTCATCGTTACCTTGAATCTGCTGTCATCCACAGTAGCAACCGTATCAGTAGTTTACTAAACTTGTCTGCGCTTGAGTATGCAATGGGCAACCACCAGGCTGCACGACAACAGCTGACACGGATCCAGCGACTCGGCCATGTTTCGGCGAATACATCCTTGCTGACGTATCTCATTGCAGAAAAAGAGCTAAATGAAGAGGTCATGAAGACTTCACGTGAGCTGTTACTGCAAGTTTATCCGGACAGTGAGCCAGCTCAGCTGATGTTGCAAGACAAGTTAGAGCAAACAGAATATGAACAGTTGCGTGAGCGTTATAAGCAATACTTGCTCTCGCAAATTGAATTGCCTGCTGAACCCGACCAGGCTGAAAATAAGCCGACTTCATCTCAACCGCAAATTCGTATCGTACGCAAGACGGGTTCTAGCAACCAGCCCGCCAGGCGCTCAGAATCACTGACTCAAGCCTCACGCCAGGTTGAATCACGCTCAGACTCAAGCACAAACGAAAGCACCTCCAGAAGCACACCAGTGCGTTCTGAGCCGGTACCTGCCCATGAGACGACAGATATTGCGGCTTCATTAGCTGCCGCAGCTCAGTTAACTACTGCATTGACGCAACCATTTGTGACTACAGCAGAACCTGACGAAGATACCTCAGCGACGTACTCCGCGTCTGAAGTACCTTCAACAGAGCCTTTTGATGAATCGAACGAGCCATCAGCTCGTCAGCCCAGCCAAACTCAGCCTGAGTTAACGGCTGCTGAGTCGCCGCTTTCCTCAACCACCGCTGAGCACTCTGCCAGCGAACCGACCACCAGGGTTGAACTTCAGTCAGATGATGTGGTCAATGACAGCAGCCCACAAATGGCGAGCTCAACAGGTCCGACAGAAAGCCATGACGACTTGGCTCTGGAGGGCAATGAAGCAGAGCAGTTGAATCCCGGCGAGTTCACTGAGCATACCAGGTTGGATGAAGCGGCTGCAGTGGTTGATCCCGAGCAAGCCGAGGCTGTGCCATACCATATCGTGCAGCAGGGTGAGTCGTTGTTTTCTATTTCAGTAGCTTACAACATTCGTCTGGAGCGGCTGCAGCAGTGGAACCATTTAACCCCTGAAGCGGTGATTCGTAGCGGCCAGCGGTTGTGGTTAGCAGAAGCTCCGAAAGAGTTACCAACTGAAACGGTTCTTCCGGCCGTTGAGCGACCAGAGTTTCATGTAGTGGCGCGTGGTGATACCTTGTTTAGTATTTCCATGATGTATAATGTGCGTTTGTCCCGATTATTGCAGTGGAATAACCTGACTGAGCGAAGTCGGGTGTATGTCGGGCAACAAATTTACTTGGATGATCCGGCTAACCTAAACTATGACAACTGAACCGACAACCCATGAAACTTCAGCTGAGCCGACAGCCGGGCAATTGCTTCGTGCTGCCCGTGAGACAAAGCAATGGTCTCAGAAAGAGTCAGCCAATCAACTAAACTTACGCTTATCTTTGATTGAAAGCATGGAAGCCGATCAGTATGATCCCAACCTGCTACCGACCTTTATCCGTGGTTACCTTCGTTCCTATGCCCGCTTGCTGAAAATTTCTGAGCATGAGGTATTAAAGGCCTATGAACAGTTGCATGGCGCTAAAGCGGTTGAACCTCGTGCCATGTATAGCTTTTCTAACCGAACAGAAAAAGAAGCAACCGAAAATCGTTTTATGTTGTTAACTTACCTGGTGATTGCGGTGCTGGTAGGCATGTTGTTGGTTTGGTGGTGGCAAACACACTGGCTGACTGACAACTCGGTAAGCAGTGGTGTTGAACCAGCTGGAGTGGTCACAGCAAGTATGGAGCCAGAATCAACCTCTACCGAGGTCGCATTACCTGAAGTCGTGAGCGAGCTTCCGGCTGCAGCCGCTGAGCCGGCTGAACCTATCGAGCTTCAGCCCGCCAGTACGGACTGGGTCGACACTGACACCATTTCACAACAGTCTCCACAAGCCAGCCAGGTTGAACCGGCATCGCAAGCTGGAACCGGACCCAGTAGCTTACGTATGCGATTTAACGATGACTGCTGGATTGATGTGGTGGATGCAGAAGGTTCCCGGGTTGCGTTTGGTACCAAAAAATCCGGTTATCAGCTTCAGGTGCAAGGTATTGCTCCATTCACTGTCACCTTGGGTAATCCAACGGTTGTTGAAATTGATTTAAATGATCAAGCGGTCGACTTATCGGCGTTTAATACCGGCCGAGTCGCTAAATTTTCCGTTCCATTACAAGATTAATTATGTTTGCAGATAACCCAATACAACGTCGAAAAAGCACGCAAATCCATGTAGGCTCCGTGCCTATTGGCGGCGATGCCCCGATAGCAGTGCAGTCAATGACCAACACCCGCACCACTGATGTGGATGCAACCGTGGCACAAATCAAAGCCATTGCAGCAGCCGGTGCTGATTTAGTTCGGGTGTCCGTGCCTACCATGGAATCAGCTGAAGCGTTTCGGTTAATTAAACAGCAATCACCTGTGCCTTTAGTGGCAGATATTCATTTTGACTATCGAATCGCGTTGAAAGTCGCTGAATACGGGGTGGACTGCCTTCGCATTAACCCCGGTAATATTGGTCGGGAAGACCGTATTCGCGCCGTGGTGGATTGCGCTAAAGATCACAATATTCCTATCCGGATTGGCGTCAATGGCGGATCTCTGGAAGCCGATATACAGCAAAAATACAAAGAACCAACGCCAGAAGCCTTGCTGGAATCGGCCATGCGGCACGTGGATATTCTGGATCGACTGAACTTTGATCAATTCAAAGTCAGCGTGAAGGCTTCAGATGTCTTTCTGGCGGTCGGGGCGTACCGTTTGCTGGCAAAACAAATTCAACAACCATTGCACTTGGGCATTACCGAAGCGGGCGGTGCCCGTGCTGGTGCCGTCAAATCATCCATCGGCTTGGGCATGCTGCTGGCTGAAGGTATCGGTGATACCTTGCGAATCTCTTTGGCCGCGGACCCTGTTGAAGAAGTGAAGGTTGCGTTTGATATTTTGAAATCCTTACGGATCCGCTCACGTGGCATTAATTTTATTGCCTGCCCGAGTTGCTCGCGGCAAGAGTTTGATGTGATCAAAACCATGAACCAGCTGGAAGAGCGGCTGGAAGATGTGATTGAGCCTTTAACGGTTTCTGTGATTGGCTGTGTGGTTAATGGCCCAGGCGAAGCATTGATCTCGGATCTGGCTGTTGCCGGCGCCAACCGCAAAAGCGGTTTTTATATCAATGGCGAACGGCAGAAACTGCGGATGGACAATGAGCACATTGCCGATCAGTTAGAGCAACAAATCCGACAGTATTTGCACGATAAGCGCCAGCTCATTCAAGTACAGCAGATAGATTAAACAGAATCTGGCGGGAAAGCTTGGTGTTTGCAACTGAACCTCCTATAATCCCGTCTATTTTTTAGCAATTGCAGCGGAAGTAGTCAGAGTGTCAAAACAAGTACAGGCGATACGCGGCATGAATGATTGTCTGCCTCAGGATACTGGGGTTTGGCAATATCTGGAGCAGGTTTTACGGCAAACGGCAGCGAGTTACGGTTATCAGGAAATTCGTTTTCCTATAGTCGAGATGACCGAGCTGTTCAAGCGCTCCATTGGTGAAGTCACCGATATCGTTGAAAAAGAAATGTATACCTTTACTGATCGCAATGGCGATAGCCTGACATTGCGACCCGAAGGGACTGCCTGCTGTGTGCGGGCTGGTAATCAGCATGGTCTGCTGTACAATCAAGAGCAGCGGCTATGGTACATGGGGCCAATGTTTCGACATGAGCGGCCTCAAAAAGGCCGTTATCGTCAGTTTCATCAATTTGGTCTGGAAGCCTTTGGTATTGCCTCGGCTGATATAGATGCTGAAGTGATTTTATTGACGGCTCGCTTGTGGCAGCAATTAGGGCTTGATACCCATGTGCGTTTACAGCTTAATACGCTTGGAAGCCCTGAAGCTCGTCAACAATACCGGGCCGCACTGGTTGAGTATTTAGCGAAGCATGAAGACAAGTTAGACGATGACAGTAAGCGTCGCTTGCACAGCAATCCACTACGGATCCTGGATAGTAAGAACCCTGAGCTGGCAGAGTTACTGGCTGCAGCGCCTCGCTTGGCTGATCATCTTGATCATGAATCTGCAGAACACTTTGCTGAGTTGCAGCAACGTTTGAACGCGGCAGGCATCGAGTTTGAGGTGAACCCACGGCTGGTTCGTGGTCTGGATTATTACAATAAAACAGTGTTTGAGTGGGTGACGGATAGCCTGGGTGCTCAAGGCACGGTGTGTGCCGGGGGGCGTTATGATGGCCTGGTTGAGCAGCTGGGAGGAAAAAGTTGCCCTGCTGTTGGCTTTGCTCTTGGTATTGAGCGCCTGGTTTTACTGCTACAAACCCTAGAGCTGGCACCTGAATCGCCACCACAAGCAGATTGGTACCTGATGGCCATAGGTTTGCAAGCGGAACTTGGCATGATTCCTGTTGCCGAACAGCTTCGCTCAGCATTTCCTGATAAAAAAATGCTGCAACATTGCGGTGGTGGTAGCATGAAGAAACAATTTAAAAAAGCCGACAAGTCTGGGGCCGAATTGGCGCTGGTGCTGGGGGGCGATGAACTGGACAATGGCTGCATTACCATCAAATGGTTGCGCAGCGATAAACCACAACAAACGATTCCCCTGGCTAACTTGGTCAGCGAGTTGCAGCAGAATTAACGGAGTTTAGTATGGAAGTATATAGCAGCGAAGAGCAACAGGTTGAAGCCATTAAGCGCTTTTGGCGAGAATATGGTATCACCATCGTTGCTGGTGCCATTATTGGTTTAGGTGGCCTGTATGGTTTTCGTTATTATCAGAGCAGTCAGTTAGCACAGGCAGAGCAAGCATCGACTGGCTTTGAGCAACTGCTGCAAGCGAAAGAAAATCAGCAAGATAACTGGCTGACCGATGCTGAACAGTACATGGCAGCACATGAGCGAACGTCGTATGCGCAGTTTGCCGCGATGCTGAAGGCGCGTGATGCCGTCATGAAAGGCGATTATGAGCTGGCAGAGCAACA
>JAIUMG010000143.1 GCA_022565655.1 Alkalimonas sp. | reverse complement strand
GTGCAATGCTCGCAGCCCACCGGTTTGTAAAGGGTTAACCCCGGCAATTGTTCATCGGTAAAGCCCTGTTGCTTTAGCTCAGCTTCTGGCAGGGTTTCTTCTTTTTTGCAATGGCCACACAAGCGCCGAGCCAGCCGCTGGGCAATAATCAAACTGACCGAGCTGGCTACGTTGTAAGCTGGCACGCCCATATTTAGCAAGCGGGTTAAGGTTTCGGGCGCTGAGTTGGTGTGCAGGGTTGATAAAACCAGGTGACCGGTCTGGGCCGCTTTAATGGAGATTTCCGCCGTTTCTAAATCACGGATCTCCCCAACCATGATTACATCCGGGTCTTGCCGTAAAAAGGCTTTCAGCGCCGAAGGGAAGGTTAAACCAGCGCGTGGATTCACCTGCACCTGGTTAATGCCTGGCAGGTTAATCTCGACCGGGTCTTCTGCGGTGGAGATATTGCAGCCTTCGGTATTCAGGATATTTAAACCGGTGTACAAGGAGACGGTTTTACCACTACCGGTTGGGCCAGTCACCAGAATCATGCCTTGAGGCTGCGCTAAGGCATCCATATACAGCTTTTTTTGCGCTTCTTCGTAACCGAGAATATCAATACCCAGCATGGCACTGTCGGAATCGAGGATCCGCATCACCACTTTTTCACCCCAGATGGTCGGCAGGGTGCTGACCCGAAAGTCGATGGATTTCTTGCCGGAAATTTTTAATTTAATACGACCATCTTGCGGTACCCGCTTTTCGGCGATATCCAGCCGCGACATCACTTTTAGCCGGGCCGATAAACGATTGGCCAGGGCTATCGGCGGCGAGGCGACTTCGTGCAGAATGCCATCGATGCGAAAGCGAATGCGGTACATTTTTTCGTATGGCTCAAAGTGCAAATCCGAAGCGCCTTTACGGATGGCATCCAGCAGCATTTTATTGATAAAGGCGACAATCGGCTGGTCGTCTTTATCGGGCTGCACCGCTACATCGTCTTCTTCATCTTCTTCATCGGTGCTTAAGCTGCTTAAATCCCAATCGCCGCTGCTTTGTGGGTCAAAGCTGCTATCAAACAATTTATCAATCAGTTGCTGTAGCTGTTCGTATTCCACCACCACCAATTCAGCATGCAGGCCGGTGTTAAACTCAAAATCTTCAATGGGCGCCATATTGGTCGGGTCGGTCACGGCCAGGTGCAGGCTGCGTCCAGCGCGAGCTAATGGCAAAATATGGTGCTTGCGGATCAGTTTTTCATTGCGCAGTTCTTTCGGGATGGTGTCGGCATCGAAAAAGCTGAGATCAAAGCGGGCATGTTGGCTTAACGAGGCGGCTTGTTCGGCTAAATCACGCGATGAGACCAGTTTTTCCTGTATCAAAAACTCTGGCAGGGTTTTGTACTGGCCACCCTTGCGGCTAAGCAGTTCGGTGGCTGCCGTGCTATTTAGCAGCCCTTGCTGTGCTAGCCGTTTAAACAGGGAGGAGTTGGTGCTAACCGCCATAAAAGCCAAGCGTCCTTGAAAATAAAGCCGATGCTTTTGATTATGCCAATATTGCTTGGTTATTCAAGTTTTTACTTGATTTGAGCTGTAGTTGGGCCATTTTCAAGTGATAAAGCCGAGTTACTTCAATAGGCCGATCCAGAAAGGTATAGATCGAAACGGGCCATCAGAACAGCGGCACTTAGCAAGCGGCAAGGCAGTTGGGCAATAAAATGGTGCATGGGGACATTGAAGACTTAACCATCCTGGCGGATGCATTGAATAATGATGACTACTATCTTCTGTTAGTAGCCAGCTTCTTTTTGATGTCGCACAGCAAGAATAACTGCGGTTTCGCCACTGAATTGATACAACACGATATAACCGCTGGTGCCGAAATCAATCAGCCACTCCCGAAATGCTGGGTCCATATCTTCGGCAGGACGTCCTGTTTCAGGTTGGTGCGCTAGTATTTTTACACCTGCCCGTATTGTTTTGATGGCGCGGCGGGCAGCATCTTTATCTTTTTCAGCCAGAAAGCGATAGAGTCGCTGTACGTCAGCGAGTGCTGGTGGCGACCAGATCAGACGTGGCACTTAGGTAGATCCTCATCTTCACCTGCCTCAAGTTTCTTCAGCCATGTGTCAGCTTCTGCAAGTGTCAGATGTAACCCATTTTCCTGGTAAGCTTCCCAGGCGGATAATGCATCGCGTTTAATGGATTCTCGTTTTTCTTCACGATCAACATAATCACGGATCGCCTCGCGCATGATCCAGTGCGATGAGCGATGTCGCGCTTCAGCCAGGAGTTGTATGCGGTTTTTCAGATTATCGTCAAGTTTAACGGATGTTGCCATATGGGCACCTCGGTATTTAAAGGTAGTACCTTTAAATACTATACCACAAATCTCTCGTCGACTGCACTAAGTAAAGAAAACCTCCGCTTGGTTGCGCTATTGGTACCGAGAGGCTAATGGCTGATCCTTTGGCCCTTTCAGCAACTCTGACACCTTGATCCCTTGATCCAAAGCCATTGATAACTGGTTAGAGCGTTGCAGTTGCTGCAGCTCCTCTGATGAAAAGTTCATTTCACGTAAGCGTTCCATGTAACTCAGGCGGCGACCATCCGCTGCCGGCCTCTGGCCTTGTTTTTGCTCAACCAGCTCGTTGTATGCGTTCAGATACTGCGGTTGCAATGTCGCGATGTATTGCCTGGCATGCATGGTCAGTTAGTTTGAGTTTTGCGAAGAGAGCTGGCCCAACTGATAGGCCTGATAGCGATAATCCTGCAGCTGCTGAGTTTGTACCATGGTGGCGCGCAGTACCAGCACAATCAATAACAGCACCAGAGTAGATACCAGGGCGGCACCTAAACCGATTCGAAACATTAAGTTAATGGTCATTTAAGAGTTCCATGTTCGATCTGTGTATTAGCTAAAGCTTAGCTGATAATGTTAAAAGTTCGAGTGGCACGCCGAATGTATGCGCTGTTTCTTGACGACTAGGCTGGTGAGCCGCCCTTGAAGTGTCCGTCATTTAAACAAATATGAAGTTGGTGCTAACTGCCATAAAAGCCAAGTGTTCTCGAAAATAAAGCCGATGCATTTGATGGTGACTATCATGTGGTCTTTTCATGCATTGACTGAGTCAGATCGAATATATACATCCATTAGTGTTGGTGTTTGCTGTTATTATTTGGAAGATGTAATTTCAGCCAAATATAGTCGTTGATGTTTATATGGTTTTCCCATTAGGTTAATTAAGTTTATCGAGAACAAAACTAAAAAAGCCCTGAGAATTAAGCTCAGGGCTTTTATGATGTATATTATTTAGCGGAAATTGGCAGGAACTTGGTTAGCTTCACACCCATTGTTTGAGCCTTCCCATGCAGAGGTTTCATTACCTGTGGGACCATTAGGGTCAAGTTGCAAAGTACAACCTGCGTCAACACCAGCTTCTGTTTTTACTTGAACAGTGATTACACCGGCAGCTACACCAGCTGCTTCACAGTATTGAGTATCAGTAGTCGCGCAGCCAGCTTCTGCTGCATCAGCTGGAAGATCTCCTGTAGATGCAAAGAACTCTGTTACGGATGTGCGACATGAGCTCATGACGCCAACACACTCAGTAACTTTAGCGCGTGTGGTGTAATTAGTATAAGCTGGTAACGCAACAGCCGCCAAAATACCAATGATCGCAACCACGATCATCAATTCAATTAAGGTAAAACCCTGTTGGGCTTTTTTCATCGTATTCATAGTAAAACTCCTGAGGTTTGTATGCGCCGTTAGGCTACCTCTTATTCTGCGTTAAAACGCAGATTTCGCAAGTTGAATGGAAAAAAAGTTGACAACTTTTTTTATCTTATTGTTTTTAATATGATTTAATTTCAATTTGAGCTGATAGTGGCGTTAATGGGTGTAGTATAAAAGTACTAGTCATCCGATGAGTTTGTCGCAGGAAATGAGTCAAAAGAGGGGGCTTTGTTCAGGTTAATAACGCCAGGCGGCCGATAAATGCCTGGCCATGTAGGTTGAGTAGCCAGAGATCTTGATAAGCAACTACAGCTGGGATCTCGATTTGCATATTTTTTGGTATCACATATAATACTAAAAATATGGATAAAATTGTAATTGATACCAATGTTCTGGTTGCAGCGCTTCGCTCTAAGCAAGGCGCATCATACAAGTTGCTGCTTGAGTTAACCCATGATTGGTATACACCTGCTGTATCGGTACCGCTGTTTCTGGAGTATGAGGCGGTGTTAAAACGTGCTGGGTTGATACCGAATCTGCAGTCAACTGACATTGATAACGTACTGAACTTTTTGCTGACGAAAGCAAGATTGTGCCAGATTTATTATTTGTGGCGGCCTTGCCTGAAGGATCCGCAAGACGATATGGTGTTGGAGCTTGCTGTTCAGTCACAAAGTCAGTATATCGTTACTTTTAATGTGCGTGATTTTAAGCGTTGTACGACATTTGGCATAAAGCCGCTTACGCCGCAACAATTTTTAGAGCTTAACGGGAGGCTAAAATGAGTACCTTGAGTTTACGATTGCCAGACTCCTTGCATCAACAGGTTAAGGCGCTGGCTAAAAAAGATGGGGTTTCGATTAACCAGTTTGTCTCTTCTGCCGTCGCGGAAAAAATGACCGCACTATTAACAGAAGAGTATTTACTGGCACGCCAGCAACAAGGTAATGAGCAGGCTTTTCTTGAGAGCATGAATAAGGTTGCTGAAACGGAACCTGCCGATTATGACAAGCTGAAATAGTTTGCTTAACCCTGTGCTCAGCCCTTATATGGCCCTTATATGGACAACTTGGCCTGTGGGAGTTATGCTTTTCTCATCTGTGCGATAAAAATGAGTGTTCTATTATGTCCTCTGCTACTTCACCGCGCATCACGACGGTTTCTGCTTTCAAGAAAGCGCTATCTTCGATGGATGTTTCTGAGCCTGTCTACGTTACCCAAAATGGTGAGCCGCTTTATGTGGTGCAAGATCCTATTCAGTACGAGATGCAACAGGAGCAAATGGCTTTGTTGCGGCTACTTTGTATGGCTGAAAAAGATATTAAGGCTAAAAGAACCCTTAGTTCTGATGATCTTAAAGCGGGATTAAAAGGGTTGCTTGATGACAGTAGCCATGCAGTTTGACTATTCCTTTGTATTTAGAGACCAGCTGTACGACCATTTTTATTATCTTGCAAAACAGTTAGGCCCGGTGGCTTCACAAGCGTTGCTAGACGGCTTTATTGCATGCTTTGAGCAGAGGATAAGTGCACATCCTGAGAGTGCTCCAATTTGTATTGAGGCTGCAGACCTTGGCTTCACTCAGTACCACGACTACATTGATCCAGCGCTTCAGTTACGAGTGATTTATCGTTTGGCACACGATAAAGGTAGTGTGTATCCGTTGCTTTTTTTGAAAACGAAGCAAAGTATTCGTCAGGCGCTTATTCAACACTGTTTGCGCAAGGAGTGAGTGATTGATAGATGCAGCGGCCCACGCGATTGATGTGCTCGCGAAGAGCTGGGTGTTGAATATCATCCAGTGCTTTGAGATCAACCAGATAAGGCAGGGTGCTGTCATCAAATGCCATGGCTATCTGGGCCAGTGTGTGGCGATCAAGCTGGTGGCCTTTGAGCGCCAGATCAATATCACTACGGCTGTGCATGCTGCCTTTGGCGCGGGAGCCAAACAGGATCCCGGCTTGTACAGCAGGGAACTGTGACAAGATATGCTGGATCTCGCTCAGTTGTTGTGATGTTAAACCGTATTGATCAGTCATTACGCTGGCTGTCGATGATTGCTTCCATTAATGATAGCTGCCACTCTGATAGCATCGGCAGGTACTCTTTCGCTATGGCTTGCAACACCACTTCAAATTTTGCGCTGTCGTAGGTGTGGCTCATCAGGTTTCTGTCACCTATCATACGCAACCAGACGTCTGCATCTTCGATGTATTTGGCTTGATATGCCAGGCGGACTACGGCACGTGGTGATATTTGGTCAAGAGTCAGGCCGTCGTGTTCCATCTTGTCTTTAAGCACTTTCCAGGCAAGTTCAAAGGTAAACTCGAAGCGTTGAATCACGCCTTCCTTTTCCAGTTGGTTAAACTGGGTAATATCTTGCTCCATGGCTTCTGTCAGCAAAGCAAAAGCCCGTTTAAAGTTTTGGAATCGTTGTTGCCAGCGAATATCTTGCATTTGCCACCTATTGAGAACAATCGGTTAATGACCATCAGTTTACGCATTTTAGCATAGCAGTGGTAGCAACAGATTGTGACATATTCAGTTCGACAACAGCGCCAGACGACCCATAAACTCCTGCCCATGTTGGCTTAGAAGCCAAACAATCAGCATGGCATTGCCTGCCACCACCAGCCAGAATTCGCGTTGAAATTGAAATTTACTGCGTTTGTGCGCCAGCTTCTTCTGCGCCAGCAAGGCGCCGGGCCAGCCGCCGATAAAGCTATACAACTGCAGGCTTTCTTCGGGTAAGCGTTTGGGTTGGCCGACGATGGCGGCGGCTTTGTCTTGCTTGTACAGCCAGTAGGTGAACAAGCTGGCCTCGATATACAAAATCGGCAGCATCAATGGCAGGCTGCCAAACAGCAGGGCCATGGTCAGCAGCATTAAAAAGCCACTGCGAAAATACAGTGAGACATCCTGGGCGTAATCGAGATCGATCCACTCGCTGCTGGCTTTAGGCTTGGCTGTGGTTTTGCTTGTGGCTTGCTTGGCGGCATCGACAAATTGCAGTTGAGTGGCAATGGTGCGGCCTGATTTATCCTGGCCTATTTGAAACTGCAGTTCATCGCCTAATTCTGGCCGAGCCGATTTGCTGACAAAGTCACGGATATGGAAAAACAACTTTTGTTGGTTGTGCTGGCAGGTTAAAAAACCAAAACCTTTCGCATCCTGCCAGAACACCACCCGCCCGGTACGCGGAGTTTCTGATTGCTGCATGGCTTAGGGTGATTCACTCAGATTGCGGCTCTGCTTTGAGTGTAACAGAAGCTGACAACCTTGTGTCAGTTTTTTGCGCGCTGCTTTGTGTGAATTTGTTACTGCGGCGTATCCTAGCGCGGCAGGATGCTTACTCAGTGATCTGCAATCGCATCGATAAATCAACAGCCTGCACATGCTTGGTGAGCGCACCTGAGGAAATAAAATCCACCCCGGTGGCGGCCAGTTCGCGCAGCCGTTCGCTGGTGATATTGCCCGAGACTTCCAGTTTGGCGCGCTGTTGGGTCAATTGAACGGCCTGTTGGGTATCTGCCAGGCTGAAGTTATCCAGCATGATGATGTCGGCACCGGCAGCCAGAGCTTGTTCCAGCTCGGCCAGGCTTTCTACCTCGACTTCGATGGGCTTGCCGGGAAAGTTGTGCTGTGCTTGCTGCACCGCCTGCAGAATACCGCCGGCTGCAGCGATGTGATTTTCTTTGATTAAAAAGGCATCGAACAAGCCAATGCGGTGGTTTTGGCCGCCCCCACAACGCACCGCGTATTTTTGCGCTAAGCGCAACCCTGGTAAGGTTTTGCGGGTGTCGAGTAATTGAGTGCGGCTGCCGTTTAAATGCTGCACATAGTGATCGGTGGTGGTGGCGGTGCCGCTTAGGGTCTGTAAAAAGTTCAGAGCGGTGCGCTCGCCGGTGAGCAAACTGCGGGCCGGGCCACTTAGGCGGCATAATAACTGATTGGCCGCCACGCTGTCGCCATCTTGCACCTGCCATTCGATGCTGACGCTTGGATCCAGCTGCTGAAATACCTCATCGACCCAGGCCGTGCCACAAATAATAGCGGCTTCACGGCTGATGATGGTGGCCTCAGCCAGCTGTACGGCCGGGATCAGGCTGGCGGTGATGTCGCCCTGATCAATTGGCAATTGGCCTAAATCTTCCGCAATCGCTGCAGCGACGGAAGCGCGAATATGGTGCTGTAATTCAGCCGTTAAAGTCATCGACATAGTTCTGAGTTGGGCTCTTAGTGCATTACCGACGTTGTATCAACGTCAGTTGGTTGGCTTGTTGGTTGAATTCTAACTGGTTCAGCGCGCTCATACCTAATAAAATTTCGGTACCAGATAAATTCGGCACAATGCTGGCATCGACCTGATACAAATGAATATCGCCCAGTTGCAGTTCATCGATTTGGCTGCGCCAGGCGCTGGCAATGCCGTTGGCGGTCATCACCTGGATGCGCTGACCGCGCTCTAAACCGAGCCGGCGGGCGGCTTGTTCGGAGACGGCCACCGTAGTGGCGCCGGTATCCAGCATAAACTCGGCTGGCAG
>JAIUMG010000142.1 GCA_022565655.1 Alkalimonas sp. | reverse complement strand
CGACCCCCGGCGTGACAGGCCGGTATTCTAACCAACTGAACTACCGCTCCAAACCAGAGCATTACAGAATCCTTGGTATGGATGCTGCAGTGCGGCGGGAATGATAAGGGTTAGGGTTTTCTTCGTCAACTCCTTTTTGCCGACAATTGCGCATTCCTTAATCATCCGGTAACGATAGGTCAAGAATGTCATCTAAATCGTCTTTTTTACCAGCATCGGCTGGTTTATTTTGCTCTGTTTCTTTCTTCGTTGGCTTCTGCTCTTCGGCTTTCTTTTCAGCTTTGCTTTTTTTACCAGGCAAGAGGTCACGCCATGAGCGGCCACTCATCACCAGCCAGATAATACTGCCACCTACCAGCAAAATGGTGACATTGATAAAAATTACCCAGCCCCAAGGGAAAGCGAACTCTTCTTCCGGTGCTGACTCTGCAGCTTCCAACGCCTGCAATTCCTCAGGTAACATCTCTAGTTCTGGCGCCTGAAACGTTTGCAAGTTCACCGAGAAGTCGATGCTTGGTAGTGTGAGCATAAACTCTCTGCCAGCCAGGGTCGAACCAAAGGCGGAGGCAATCACCACATAGCTGCCAAAGCCCCGGTTTTCCAACACCAGTTGATGGTAGTTGCTTTTCATCTCCTGCAAGCTGAAGGTATCTTCGGTACCATCCGGGTAGCGGATGCCGCCTTGTATAATCAATGACGAGGCTTCGACTTGCTCATCTACCACAGTAAACTTTATATGATGATCTGCATCCTCATGTTCTGCGATGCGAATATCTGGCTTTATCGGTATTGGATGAATAAGCACATCAGGCTGAATAGCTTCACGGGTATACAACGGCGTTTTCACCAGATACTTAGGCGTCCACTCTCCTGCGGCAAAATCAAGGGTAAACTCACCGGTGAAGACGCCATCACGCGCGCGTTCATCAAATCCCCGGCCATCATCCCTGAACTGAGCGACCTGAACGATCCCCCGGCCAAAGTTATCGTAGTCGGGGTTGTTGGTACTGATAAAAATAACGTCTAAGGTTAAAATTTCACGAAAATCACGGGCATTGATTGGGTCACCCGCATTTTGTAAGCGGGCCGTTACTTTGAGAGTTTCACCACTCATCAAATGCTCCGGCAACGGATCGACATCAAGCTCAATATCACTGAGCACCATAACGCGGCTTTCAGGTAAAATTCGCCCTAAAGCTTGCCAGGGACCAGGCATCGGGTTTGGAATATGTATCAGATCGTAAGTATTGGTATCGTGCCACTCAACACCGTGCTCGGCTGCTGTACGAACATTAATTTTGCTGCCATCCGGCCGCACCAACACCACGGCTGGTGAGCCTCGTCGTCTGAACATCAGTAAGGTGATTTCATCAACCTCGGCATCGATGCGAAAACGATTGTCAAAAAACGGCAGCTGGTTTTTGGTTGGAAGCTCATCCAGCATGGCAAAACCACCATCAAAAGGGGTATCTGCCAGCTCGTCATTGGGCAGCGTCAAATCCATCTGCTCAAGTTGTTCAATCGTTAATTCAGACTCTGGCTCTGACTCAGCAATAGCAGATAATACATAGCCAAGCAGTAGAATGCTGGCCAAGAACCACGTTACGATGATTCGGGCCATAACAGACCTCCCGACTCTTTGGCGATAAAGGCTAACTTTTCCTGGTGCGCCAGCAGTTCGTTTTCATTGGCTTTAATCACTTTCAAAGCCCCATTTCTGTTGATTTTGATAGGCTGCTGATGCTGGTTGTTATCACTTTTCTCACGTTCACCGGCAAGGTTCAGGCTCACCTGACCACCGGTCATTTGCAAATAAACCTCTGCCAGGATCTCGGCATCCAGCAAAGCGCCATGCAAGGTACGGTGGCTGTTGTTGATGTCGTAGCGACGACAAAGTGCATCCAGGTTGTTCTTTTGCCCAGGGTGCATTTCCCGGGCCAGTTTCAGGGTATCCAGAACGGCACAATACTCAGCTACTGCCGGTATGGCTGGTCGTAGCATGGCAAACTCATGATCCATAAAGCCAACATCAAAGGGCGCATTATGGATCACCAGTTCAGCCCCTTGAATGTATTCAAAGAACTCTGTGGCGATATCACGAAACTTTGGTTCATGCATTAAGCGCTCATTGGTGATGCCATGCACCGCAATCGCTTCGGCCTCAATTTCGCGCTCCGGGTTGATATAAACATGATAATTATTGCCAGTAAAACGCCGGTTAATCAGTTCAACACAGCCAATTTCGATAATACGATGGCCTTCTTTTGGGTTGATGCCGGTAGTTTCGGTGTCCAGTACAATCTGACGTTTTGCCATCTTTGGTTCCGCTGAAGTCGCTTTTACGTTAAATTATAACAACTCTGTCGCTGCTATGCGCTACTGACTTAAAAGCTCTATGAAAAGAAGGATCTATCCATGCTGAAAACTGTCTCCATCTTTACAGATGGTTCCTGCCTTGGCAACCCTGGACCGGGTGGTTATGGCGTGGTCCTCAGCTATCAGCAGCATAAAAAGGAGTTAAGTGGCGGCTTTCGCCAAACCACCAATAACCGCATGGAGCTATTAGCGGCTATTGTGGCACTGGAGTCGTTAAAATCGCCCTGCCAGGTCGAGTTAACCACCGACAGCCAGTATGTCCGGCTGGGCATAACCCAGTGGCTGGCAGGCTGGAAACGAAATCAATGGCGCACCAGCCAGAAAAAGCCGGTGAAAAATCAAGACTTATGGCAGCGACTTGATAGCGCTGCACAGCGCCATCAAATCAATTGGCATTGGGTCAAGGGGCATGCCGGTCACCCGGAGAACGAACGCTGCGATAAGCTGGCCCGGGACGCTGCAACCGATGCAGCGACCGGCATTGATGAAGGCTTTGAAGCCACGTTGTAAGCTTACAGCCAACTCATTTCAACAAGCCCTAGCTTTGCGGTAACAGCTTTTCCAGTTCAGCAATGAACTTGGCATCAGTCGGGCTGGTGCGACTGCCAAAGTGCAGCACCGTTTGCTCATCCGGGCTCACCAGATACTTATTAAAGTTCCAGGAAGGCTGTTTACCACTTTTATCAATTAAGGCACGGAAAACTGGGTTGGCATTACTGCCGCGCACAGAGGTTGTGCTAAACATCGGGAATTTCACGCCATAATCAAGGTAACACACCTCAGCAGTGCGCTCTTCATCACTGTGCTCCTGACGAAAATCATTGGATGGGAAGCCAAGCACGACCAGTCCTTTATCACTGTATTGCTCGTGCAGTTGCTGCAGTGCATCAAATTGCGGGGTAAAGCCACACTTACTGGCCGTGTTCACCACTAACAGAGTTTTGCCTTTAAAGCTATCACATAAATCAACAGTTTCACGGGTGCTGAGCTGCTGCATCGAGTGGCTTAATACAGCGCCACACTGGCTGGCAGCCGAGGAGAAACTTACCATCGATACCGCCATGCAAGCGGCGACCATCACGTTTTTCATTGCAGTTATCCTTGGTTGGTCGTTGATACAACAATAATTGTACGCTATTGCAAAGAGGATGGATCCAAATAGCCAAGATAAATCCTGCCTGGTGCGCTACAATAACCATTATAAGGTACAAAAAACAATCAGATAGCATCAAGAGCACATGGCTATCATGCACTCAGAGACCCACAACCCGCCTATGAGCATCCTGGCCAAGCTGTTTAGTAACAAGTTCCATCCGTTGGCGCTAAGTATTCTGCTACTTGGTCTTTTACTGAATGCTGCCTTTGTCTGGTCTCTGGATAACCAACGGCAACAGTTGCAAGATTCAGCGCTGCAACACCATGCACAGGCGCTGCTTGCTCAGTTGCAACTGCGATTTGACCGAAATTTTACCGCCGCTTACGCTATCGCCGCTGGCCTGAGACAACCACAAGAGCTGACGGTGGACTTTGCTCAATATGCCGCCGAGTTACTGCAGTATTATCCGGATATTCATGCAATTTCACTTGCCCCTGATGGCAAGGTCGCTCAGGTATACCCACTGACCGGCAATGAAAGCTTGGTCGGCTTTGATATGTTCAGCCACCCGCGCCAAGCCAAGGAGGCTCAGAAAGCCAAGCAAGCCAGAGCATTGCGTATCAATGGCCCTTTCCCGTTAGTGCAAGGCGGTATAGGCGTAGTTGGGCGCTTACCTCTTTATCTGACAACCGATACTGGCGAGCAGTTCTGGGGCTTTATTAATGTCACCTTACAACTGGAACCTTTGCTTAACCAGCTTGTAACCGAGTTTCTACCAGCAGATCAGTTCCACTTTACACTGTGGCGCTCATTTCAAGGAGAAACTCAGTCAATCAGTAGCAGTGGTCAGCTACTAGGCGATGCACCACAGTTTACTCTGCAGCTGGCAGATAACCCTTGGTTTTTACAGTTACGCCATCAGCGCCAATGGTACCAGCAACCAGCACTGTGGCTGGAAATCAGCCTGGGTATCATTAGTAGCCTGATGCTGTATGGATTTGCTTTACTGTACTTGTTGCTGCGAAATCAACGCGGTCAGCTGCAGCATGATGTCGCAGAACGAACAGCGCAATTGCAGCACACACTAAAACGTTATCGCTCCTTTATTACAGCCTCTAACACCGGGGCCTGGGAATATCACCAACAACAGAATCATTTGCTCTGCAGCTCTGAGTACTTCAGCATGCTAGGGCGAAACATCGACGATGTCGAGCAAACCAGCCCGGATTCGCTGGCCACCAACTGGCTTAACCTATTGCACCCGGACGATCAAGCCGAAGCCAGCCAGGCCTTTCTTGATTATCTGGCGCAACCGGAAGGCATGTATGAAGTTCAGTTTCGCATGCAGCATGCCAATGGTAGCTGGGTCTGGATCCTGTCACGGGGGCGTACGCTGTTCAATGAGGCAGGCGAGCCAAGCAATGTGACTGTGGGCACGCACATTGACATCACCGTGCAGAAACAGACTGAGTTAAAACTGCAGTTACTGGAGCAACTGTTTGAGCAAAGCTCTGAAGGCATGCTAATCACAGATCCAGACCACACGATTTTGCTGGTTAACAAAGCATTCAGCACCATCAGTGGCTTCAGCGCCGAGGAGGTACTAGGCAAAACACCAAAGCTATTGTCCTCCGGCAAGCATGATAAAAGCTTCTACCAAGCCATGCAGCAAGCCATTCAGCGACATGGCAGCTGGCAGGGTGAGATCTGGAACCGTCGTAAAAATGGTGAACTCTACCCGGAGTGGTTATCCATTTCACAAATTCGCGATGCACAGGGTCAGCTCACTCACTATGTCGCCCTGTTTAGTGACATCAGCAATTACAAGCACGATCAGGAAAAGTTAAATTTCCTGGCTCACTTTGACTCTTTAACACAATTACCAAACCGCGCACTGCTGATTGATCGAACCGAGCAAGCCATTCAACGCGCCGAGCGCTCTAGTCACCAGATTGCAATGCTGTTTATTGATTTGGATCGCTTTAAAAAAATCAACGACTCACTGGGCCATGAAGTGGGCGATGAAATTCTGGTGCAAGCCGCCCAGCGGTTGCAAAAAATGACCCGCAGCCAAGACACTTTAAGCCGCTTAAGCAGCGATGAGTTTATTCTTTTATTACCGGATACAGGCCAGCAGGCTGCCGGACTGCTGGCAGGCCGAATTCTTGAAACCATGCAAACCCCCTACTCATTCGCTAAGGACCCGCTCAGTGTCTCTGCGTCTATTGGCATCGCCATCTACCCTACCGATGGCAGTAATTTCTTTGAACTTAGCAAGCATGCAGATATTGCCATGTTCAAAGCCAAAGAAGATGGTCGTAATAATTACTGTTTTTTTACCGCAGGCATGCAAAGCCAATTCAGCCGCCAGTTGCAACTGGAAAATGCACTGCGGTTAGCGATTGAGCGCAACCAGTTGCAGTTGGCGTTTCAACCACAACTTTGCCTGCAGAGCAACACCCTCAATGGCTTTGAAGCGTTGCTGCGCTGGCAGCATCCTGAGCTTGGCTTTATTTCACCGGCTGAGTTTATTCCGGTCGCGGAGCAATCGGGCCTGATGACAAAACTCGGGGAGTGGGTGCTTATACAGGCCATTCAGCAGCAAAAGTTATGGCATCAGGCAGGCTTTACCAGTCTGGTTATGGCCATCAACTTATCACCGGTCCAATTTCGCCAACCTGAACTGCTGAGCATCATCAACAGCCAATTGCAACTGGCCTCGCTACCCAGCAATAGCATTGAACTGGAAATTACCGAAAGTGCCATGGTGGAGGATGCTGAACAAGCCATTAAAACGGTTGAGGCATTTCATCAAGCGGGCATTCAGGTCGCCATCGATGATTTTGGTACCGGCTACTCATCCCTTAGTTATCTGAAACGATTTAAGCTCAACAAGCTCAAGATTGATCAGTCCTTCGTGCGTGACTTGCTCACCGATAAAGATGATCTGGCCATCGTCACCGCCATTATTCGGATGGCACAAAGTTTAGGCTTGAAAACCATCGCGGAGGGGGTTGAAACTGCCGAGCATCAGCAACTGCTGCAGAGCTTAGGCTGCGATGAAATACAAGGTTACCATTATGGCCGCCCTATGCCTGCGGCAAACGCCACTGAGTATTTGCAGCAACATGGCTCGCAGACAACATAGCCACTTACAGTCAGCTGCAATTGCGGCATGATAGCAGCCACTTCCGTTCTAAAAAATCGAATAAAAACATCTAATTTATTATCTCCTTATAAAATCAAAAACATACTTAATATTCGTTCCTTTTTTAGATAAAAAGTTGATCAACATCAAAACCGGTTTATCTATTGAACAGTAAATATATCTGAACAATGACCGGAGATTGCAAGTATGCGTAATTTAAACCAAGTCTTTTTAGATATGAGTGTGCGAAAGAAGCTGTTTTGTGGCTTTGGCGTCGTACTTGCCATTTTAGTTGCGATTAGCGCACTAAGCCTGCAAGCGCTAAGTACACTGAGCGAGCGCTTTACCATGCTCAGTCAGATAAAAACCATCAGTATCTTGGTAGGTGAAGCCAGACAACAGGAAAAAAACTTCATGCTACGCCAGGATGAAAGCTATATTCAGGATGCCAATGCCCTGATTGATCAGAGCATTCAGATCGCAGAAGAGTCACTCCCCGCTTTCACAACGTCGGAAAGCATTCAACTCATACAGAACCTGCAAAACGAAGCCAGAGACTACCAAAACGAGCTGAAAAACTATACCCAGTTGGAACAAGACAGCCAGCAACGACAGCAGCAGATGGAGCAGTCTGCCCGCCAAGCGTTGCAAGTGTTTAATCAGATGGAGCAGGATTTTAATAGCCGAGCCATGAGCGAGGTTCAGCGCCAGGGGGATCAGGCCAGTATCGAAGCTCTGCAGCTATCACTGCTTGCCAGCGAAGCAGCCCGCACCCTACTTGAAGCTCGCCGGTTGGAGCGTACCTTTGTGCTGACAGAGTCACAGCAGGATTACCAGGCACTGCAACAAGAGTTGAACCAGCTTGATCAGCTGATCAGTCAGTTGCAGCAGACGGGTATTAACGGTGGCTTAGGCGAGCAGCTGACACAAGCAACCACTCAGCTTAACCAGTATCGCAGTGAGTTTACCGAGTTTCGACGTTTGGTCGATGCAACCAATGCCTCTGAGCAGCAAATGACTGAACAGGCACAGAGTGTCGTTGCCGGTGCTGAAAGCTCACTTGAGCGCCAGCTGGAGCAAATGCAGCGTCAGGAGCAATGGTTGCGCTGGGTAGTTTTTGGCGCCAGTGCCCTGGCTTTATTGATTGGCCTGACTGCGGCGCTGGTGATCACCCGCTTAATCGTGCGCCCCTTGCAGCAAGTGGTGGCCGTGGCTGACCGTATTGCGGATGGTGATCTGACCACTGATCTAAGCAGTGATCGCCAAGATGAACTGGGGCAGCTGACCAATGCCATGCAGCGTATGACGAGCAGCCTGCGTCAATTAATCTCGCGTCTCTCGGGTGGTATTACTCAACTGGCCAGCTCAACCGAAGAAATGGCAGTGATTTCGCAGCAAACCAGTGCCGGAGTTAGTCAGCAAAAAGTTGAAACCGAGCAGGTAGCAACCGCCATGAACGAAATGACCGCAACCGTCCAGGAAGTAGCTCGCAGTGCAGAAGAAGCATCTACGGCTGCGACCGAGTCGGCTGAGCAGGCCGAGCTGGGTAATCAAATTCTGGATAAAACCATGAGTGGCATCAAGCAACTGGCGAAAGATGTTAACCAATCAGCCGTATCCATTGCAGAGCTCAAAGATGAAGCCGATAGCATCGGTTCAATTTTGGATGTCAT
>JAIUMG010000141.1 GCA_022565655.1 Alkalimonas sp. | reverse complement strand
GACCTTCGGGTTATGAGCCCGACGAGCTACCAGGCTGCTCCATCCCGCGTCCGTCATTGCGGGGCGAATGATAGGGGGTTTTTATCATTCACGCAAGCACCAAATTGCCTTAGTACAGTTGTTTGCCGCTTTATTCAGCAGTTTAGTGACCAGGCTACTCGTAAAGTGACAAAGAATAACAAACTGCTCGCGTCATCGAAGGTAGCATCTGCTATACTGACGGCCATTTTTATTGAGGGTTTGTTGGGTATGCTGGAATTTTGGGCTTTAACATCGAAAGGCGTCGAGGAATTGCTGGCGGAGGAAATTCGCCAGCATCAGGGCGAGGTGCTGAAAGTCACCATGGGTGTTGTTCGTTTTAAAGCCGATTTGCGTACCGCTTATCAACTCTGTTTATGGTCGCGGCTGGCCACTCGGATCCTGCGTTGGCTGCATACTGAAATGGTCACCAAAGATAGCGATCTCTATGCGGTGGCGAATCAACTGAAGTGGACTGAGTTGATGTCGGTTCGCCAATCGATATCGATTGATTGTGTTGGTAAACACCCCTCGATTGACAATACTCAATACGGTGCTCTGCGAGTGAAAGACGCCATCGTCGATCAGTTTCGTGCCGAGCAAGGCGAACGGCCTAATGTTGATCGTCAGCAGCCTGATGTCCGCTTCCAGGTGCGGATCAGCAATAAAGCCTTTCATTTCTTACAGGATTTTTCCGGCCCGTCTTTGCATCAACGTGGTTATCGCTTTGGTCAGGGCGAGGCGCCCTTAAAAGAGCATCTGGCCGCTGCTTTACTGCAACGTTCTGGCTGGACCCCCGGCCAGGTTTTGTTAGACCCATTTTGTGGTAGCGGTACTTTACTGATCGAAGCCGCACTGATTGCCACCAAACAAGCTCCCGGCTTGCAACGCGATCACTTTGCTTTTGAAACCTGGCCCGGTCATCGTGCGGCATTATGGCAGGAGCTTAAGAATGCGGCTCGCTCTGAGCGCCAAGAGATAACCGGCGCTCCCTTTTACGGCCTGGATAAAGATATGTCGGTGCTGCAAAAAGCGCGGCACAATGCCCGTAATGCCGGGGTGGATACATTGATATCATTCCAGCAAAGCGATGCGACTCAGTTAAGTGGTGCTGTTACACAAAGCACAGGGGTGATTGTCACCAACCCACCTTATGGAGAACGTTTAGGTGACTTGCCAGAGCTGATCCCACTGTATAGCAAATTTTCTGTTGGCCTGAAGCAGCATTATCAGGGCTGGCGACTTGGCATTATCACGTCAAACAAAGACCTGCTCAGAGCTTTGAAATTGTCACGCAGTAAAAGCTATCAATTTAGCAATGGGCCACTGGATTGTGAGTTCAGTGTATTTGAGTTGACTGAAAAGCAAGTACAAAGTCGGACGGATGCACCGTCTCTGTTTTTTAGTGAAAGTAGCTCGTTCGGCAACCGCTTGCTAAAAAATCGAAAACAACTGCAGAAATGGGTTAAAAGAGAAGGTTTGAGCTGTTATCGTCTCTATGATGCCGACATCCCTGAGTACAATGTGGCTGTCGATTGGTACGATGGAGAAGTGGTGGTTCACGAGTACGCCCCTCCGGCTAGTGTCGATGAAGATGTCGCACAAAAACGATTATTTGATGTGGTGAACCAAGTGCCACAGCTGCTGGGTATTGATGCTGATAAGATGGTTTTGAAAGTGCGTGAGCGGCAAAAAGGCAGCCGACAGTATCAGGCACTTGAAAAAGCAGGTCAGTACAAAGAGGTCACTGAATATGGTGCTCGCTTATGGGTGAACCTGCGTGATTACCTGGATACTGGCTTATTTCTTGATCATCGTGTCACCAGACAGCGCATTCAGCAGCTGGCGCACGGTAAAGATATGCTTAATTTATTTGCTTACACCGGGGCTGCCTCGGTGCATGCTGCGCTGGGTGGGGCACGATCTGTGACGACAGTGGATATGTCAAATACCTATCTGGACTGGGCAAAGCGTAACTTTATGCTGAATGGTTTGCATGGCAGCCAGTACCACTTTGAGCAAGCTGACTGCTTGCAATGGTTAGCTCGGTGCGAAGCCAGGTATGATTTGATTTTTGTCGATCCGCCGACCTTTTCCAACTCGAAGCGCATGCAAGATAGTTGGGATGTGCAACGTGACCATGTCAAATTGTTGGATATGCTGAAATACCGGCTTGCTGATGGCGGCATGGTGATTTTCTCGAATAACAAACGGCGCTTTAAAATTGATGCTGAAGCATTGCAGGCCACAGGGTGGCAGGTTAAAGATATTTCGGCCGCTACTTTGCCTGAAGATTTTAAACGTAATCCGCACATTCATGTTTGTTTTGAGTTGACACGATGAGAACTCAGTTTGAACTGTACAGCACCTGGGGTTGTCACTTGTGTGAGTCGGCTGAACAGATGCTGCAAAAAGCCCGGATGGGAGGGCGCTATCAGGTGGTTGATATTGTTGACCGCCCGGATTTGTTTGAGCGCTATCGGACGCTTATTCCTGTTATTGCTTGTGTTAAGACACAAGACACTCTGGGTTGGCCGTTTGAGCAACAGCAGTTGGAAACCTGGCTGCAATATTGTGAAGCGAAGGATGTAAATTAGTGGAAGTATTACGATTTCAACAAGCCAGTCTGGCGTTTGGTACCCATCCAGTGATGGATAAGGTTGATTTTAGCCTGTTTAGTGGCGAACGAGTCTGCCTGGTTGGCCGCAATGGTGCGGGTAAATCGACTTTTTTAAAGGTACTCACTGGCCAGCAAAGTCTGGATGATGGTCAGGTCGTTATTCCAAATGGAGTGATCTTAAGCCGATTAGAGCAAGACCCCCCAGCTAAAATGCAAACCAGAATTGCAGACTTTATTCGCGATGGAGCAGGGGATCTGGCCGAAAAACTGCAGCAATTTTATACCTTGTCGGAGCAATTGGATGCCGAGGACGCCAGTCAGATGCGTCTTTTCGAGCAACTTCAAGCAGAGCTTGATACCCGTGACGGTTGGGCTTTAGAGGCGAGAGTGGCAGATCTATGTCAGCAATTTTCTATGGATCCAAATGCTGATTTGGCCTCGTTATCCGGGGGCTGGTTGCGTAAAGCCGCGCTGGCAAGAGCCCTGGTAGCGAAACCAGATATTTTATTGCTGGATGAGCCCACCAACCACCTGGATATTGCTGCTATTCAGTGGCTGGAACAGTTTTTAAAAGAATTTAAAGGTGCGATCATTTTTATCTCGCACGACAGAGCTTTTATTCGGGCTTTGGCAACGCGGATTATCGATTTAGATCGGGGCCAGCTGACATCTCATCCTGGAAACTACCAACAGTACCTGGATCGTAAACAAAAGATGCTGGAAGATGAGCAGCAACACAATGCCTTATTTGATAAGCGCCTGGCGGAAGAGGAAGTCTGGATCCGTCAGGGCATCAAAGCTCGCCGAACACGAAATGAAGGTCGGGTAAGAGCATTAAAAGCGCTACGAAAAGAGCGGGCTGCCAGGCTTGAGACCATGGGCAAAGTTGAGTTTGCCATCGAGCAGGCTGATCGCTCAGGCAAGTTGGTGTTTGAAGCCAAGCAATTAAACCATAGTTTTGGCAATGAGTCGCTGATTAAGCAATTGGATCTGCTGGTAATGCGCGGTGACCGATTGGCCCTGATAGGTCCCAATGGGGTCGGTAAATCAACGTTAATTAAACTTCTGCTGGGTGATTTGACGCCAGAGCATGGGGAGATCAAACGCGGTACCAATCTGGAAGTCGCTTACTTTGATCAGCATCGACAGGCACTCGATCTTGATGCCACGGTGCAGGACAATGTGGCTGATGGCAAACAAGAAGTGATGCAAAATGGCCAGAGCCGGCATGTACTCAGCTATCTGCAAGATTTTTTGTTTCCACCAGCACGCAGCCGTACACCCGTTCGTGCTTTATCGGGTGGCGAAAAAAATCGTTTGTTGCTGGCTCGCATATTTGCTAAGCCCAGCAATTTATTGATTCTGGATGAGCCAACCAACGATCTGGATGTGGAAACACTGGAGTTGCTGGAAGACATATTGCAGCAGTATCAGGGAACGGTGATCCTGGTCAGCCACGACCGGGAGTTTGTCAATAATACCGTCACCAGTAGTTTGTTGTTTGCCGGTCATGGTACCATCATCGACATTACCGGCGGTTATGATGATGTGTTACGCTGGCAGTTACAACACCAGCCGAAAGCCACGAAGTCATCGCAGCCTGCAGCCGAGCCGGTTGAGGCTGCAAAAACGGAGGCAGCGCCAAAAGGAAATGCAACAAGTTCACGCAAACTGTCGTATAAAGAGCAGCGTGAGCTGGAGCAGCTTCCGGCACTGATCGAGGCATTGGACCAACAACTGGCTGACTTACAACAGCAGGTCAATGCAGCCGATTTTTTTGCACAACCAACAGACAAGACCCAACCGGTGTTGAACCAACTGGCTGAAACCGAGTCGAAGCTGGCGCAAGCTTACGCTCGTTGGGAAGTTTTAGAAGCATAACAAACAAAAGTTTTATAGGGGTTTTTTGAATGAAATTATCGCCCATCAGCTTGGCCATGGTGCCGTTTCTGAGTGTGTTTTCAGCATCTGCTGCCGTGTATCAAGTGGTTGAGCTTGGTGAATTAACTGACGCGCGTTCTTCGTTTGCCGCAGGGTTGAATGATCATGGTCATGCAGTGCTGACTGCTAGTGATTTATACAATTATCCTGTGGATTTAGATTCGATAGATTTTGATAGTGATTCGGTAAAAAACCTGTTTACTGAAGAGCAGTTAGCTGAGGTTCGCCAAGGTATACTGACTGCAGATACCTTAAATATTCTTCGTAACTATCTAGCAAACACGGCAGGCAATTATACCACGCAACCATTTGGCAATATCATTTCTTACTATGCCAGTCATGGACTATTGCAACGGGCAACGCTTCGTGACGCGGAGTTGCAAGCGACAAATACCGAATATTTATTTAATATCAACAATGCAGGAATTGCGGTTGGTGTGGCATCGGCGCCCTTTGCCCCCGAATTATTTACACCGACTGAACCGCCAAGTGATGAAGATGATGACGAAGACGGCGAGAACGGTGACGACGAGGCTGATGAAGATGAAAGTGAAGAAGAGGTAGAGTTCGACGAGCGCACGGTGTGGGTGCCTTCAGGAGCATTCCAGTCAGGGCTTATTTGGCAGCAAGGTCAAAGTACCGAACTTCAACCACCTTATCAGTTATATGGTGGCTATAGCATCGCAGCTGATATTAATGAGAATAATCAGGTGGTTGGTGCTGTTAGTATTGATTTACCTGAATCAGCCATTGAAGCCATTGAAAATGATTGTACTGGTGCTGGCAGCCCTGTTGCGCTTTGCCACTTTCAGCGCGGCCGCAGTGGTATTTTCCGAACTCAGAATACTCTGGCTGAATTAAATAACCGACAGACGTTGGTTACATTTCCTAATGGCTATGAGGAAAGAGCGGCTTTATGGCAAGTGTCAGAGACCGGCGATGCAGAGCTTGTTACCACCTATGGCTTTTTAGGCGAGATGAATAGTGGCGAGATGTATCAGTACACTGAAGAAAATATGCCGACGATTCGTTACTATAGCCGGGCTCATGCCGTGAATGACGCTGGCATTGTTGTTGGGGAGTCGATGTATTCTGACTCAAGTCGCGTTAGAGAGTTTACGGTTCCGGTATCACCTACTGAAACTGAGCGCAGAAACTTTATTTATGTTGCTCCACACGCCACTATTTTTAACGAATCCGAAGTATTGCCAGTGGTTGATCCAGAGGAGTGGCTGACCAGCGCTGCGACAGGCATTAATAATGATGCAGTTGTGGTTGGCTATGCGGTGAAAAATATTAATAGTGGCTTGCGTCGTAAGATGTTTGTTTACGATATGAACGCCAGTGAAGTCAGCTTCCCTGAAGACTTTTTCGACAGTGCCAATACCGTGCCTCGTGCCATTAATGATCATGGCAAGATCGTAGGACAAACGGAAGCAATTATTGCCAGCACCCGGCGTTCAAGAGCGTTTTTATATGATCTGGCTGAAGGAAACTTTGTCGATCTGAATACGTACTTACCCTGTGATAGCGGCATGACTGTGATTGATGCGACGGCCATTAACAACAACAACCAAATCATGGCAACCGCCGTGACACGGGTGCAGCGAAAAAATAGTCTTGGTGAGCCTGTCCTCAATGACGAAGGTGAACCGGTATTTGATGATGTAGCCAGAGCGATTAAGTTATCACCTATTGCAAATGGCGATATCTCAGACTGTGGTGTGGATAATGAGCAGGAATATAGCCGTAAGGGGGCCAGCGGCACCCTTGCGAGCTTTTTTACACTGTTGATGATAGCCGGCTTTCGACTTCGTAAGCGCTTTTTCTAAAGCGATCTAGTACCTTAGCCATGCTTTCAATGCCCTCAGTCAAAAAACTGGGGGTATTTTTTCTGGAGGCTTTCATTGTTACGTTCATTGTTGCTGCACGCCATTGCGGTTGTTTTGATTGTACAAGCGGTCTCCTGGTTGCGGGAGCGATCGCTGCTGGATAAAGAAACTATGGCTCCGATGTTTTATCACCGGACTCTCAACCATGGTTGGCTCAGCCGTGATGACTTAGTTGGTAAGCCGACGGTGCTGTATTTTTTTGCGCCATGGTGCAGTATTTGTAAGTACAGCATGCCCAACCTTGAAGCTTTACAGCGAGACCAGGCAGACTGGAATATGGTTGCTGTCGCCTTAAGCTATGAGTCAGTCTCAGAAGTGGAGTATTTTATCAGTGATCTTGGCCTAACCATGCCCGTGCTGTTGGGCTCTGAGCAAATGATGCGTGATTACCAGATAAAAGGCTTTCCTACCTACTATGTGTTTAATGAAGCAGGTATGCTGCAACACAAATCCTATGGCTGGAGTAGTCGGCTTGGGCTAGAGTTGCGTGTGCGCTGAACATTTTCAGGGGTACGGCTTTATGGTACTCTACTGGCAAGCGCAGCGCGCTTTAACAATACAACAATAATAAAATCATAACAGATAAGCGAAACATTATTTTTCTTTGAACAACCACGGAATCCTATATGAAAATTACGTCTCAATTTGATAGCGGCAATATCGATGTGATTAGTGCAACTGATCCGACAGATATACGTCTGGCTATTCGTAAAGACAACCAATCTGATTTTTACCAATGGTTTCACTTTCGCTTGAATACACCCCATATTGAAGCCCATACGATCAAAATTATTAATGTTAATGGTTCAGCTTATCCTGATGGTTGGAAAAACTATCAGGCAGTGGCGTCTTATGATCGTCAAAACTGGTTTCGGGTGGATACTGAATACAATGGTGAAGAGTTGGTGATTACTCACTACCCTGAAGCTGAATCGATTTATTTTGCTTACTTTGCCCCTTATAGCTATGAACAACACTTAGACCTACTGCAACAAGCGCATTTGCATGATCGTTGTCAGTTAGTCGAGCTGGGCGATACGCTGGATGGTCGTGATATGAGTTTGCTGGTGATTGGTGAGCCTGCTGAAGGCAAGCGTAAAATTTGGATCACCGCCCGACAACACCCGGGTGAAACCATGGCTGAATGGTTTGTGGAAGGATTGCTTGATCGCTTGCTGGATGACGAAGACGCAGTTGCCAGAAGCTTGCTCGATGAAGCTGTGTTTTATGTGGTACCGAATATGAACCCAGATGGTTCGGTTCGTGGCCATCTGCGTACCAATGCCATTGGCGTCAACCTGAATCGTGAATGGCAGTCACCATCGATGGAAAAAAGCCCGGAAGTGTATTTGGTGCGCGAAAAAATGCAGCAGGTGGGTGTCGATATGTACCTTGATGTGCATGGTGATGAGAATATACCATACAACTTCCTGGCGGGGAGTGAAGGGGTGCCATGCTTTGATAAGCGGATGGAAGCGCTGGAACAAAGCTTTCGCGCTGCCTTATTGATGGCAAGCCCGGAGTTCCAGAACGAGCATGGTTATGAAGTCGATGCCCCTGGCAAAGCCAATCTGACGGTGGCATCCAACTGGGTTGCAGAGCAATTTAATTGCCTGGCATTTACCCTGGAAATGCCATTTAAAGACAACGATAAGTTGCCAGACGAATTGTATGGTTGGAGTGATGTGCGATCCATGAAGTTTGGCCGTGATAGTTTGACGGCCGTCTTAGCGGTGGTCGCTAAGTTACGTTAAAACTCAGGCTTCATGTCGCTTAATTTGGCTGGAGTCACTCCAGCCTTTTTGATGTAAGGAAGTATGCATGGCTATCATCGCTTGCCCGGCTTGTGGGCATAAAGTTTCAGACAAAGC
>JAIUMG010000140.1 GCA_022565655.1 Alkalimonas sp. | reverse complement strand
GCAAACCCTATGTCCGTCTGGATAAAAACGATGCAGCCGTGCTGCTGGTCGACCATCAAACAGGATTACTCTCGCTGGTACGAGACATCGACCCGGATAAGTTCAAAAATAATGTGTTGGCACTGGCCGACTTAGCGGCCTACTTTAAACTGCCGACTATTTTAACCACCAGTTTTGAAAACGGCCCGAACGGCCCACTGGTCCCCGAGTTAAAAGAAACCTTCCCGGATGCCCCTTTTATTGCCCGCCCAGGCCAAATTAATGCCTGGGACAACGAAGAGTTCGTTGCCGCTATTAAAGCGACCGGCAAAAAGCAATTAATCATCGCCGGTGTGGTGACCGAAGTTTGTGTCGCCTTCCCAACCTTGTCAGCCCTGGAGGAAGGTTTTGATGTCTTTGTGGTGACCGACGCCTCTGGGACTTTCAACGAGTTGACGCGCGACTCAGCCTGGCAGCGGATGTCGGATGCCGGTGCCCAGTTGATGACCTGGTTTGGCGTGGCTTGTGAACTGCACCGTGACTGGCGTAACGATGTGGAAGGTCTCGGACAGCTGTTCTCCAACCACATTCCAGACTATCGCAACCTGATCAACAGTTTCAACACACTAACTTCAGGTAAGTAATTAATTGGCTATCAAGCCCTGCACCCTAACGGTTGCAGGGCTGTATTGTTGGAGCAGATCATGGCCGAACAGCAGGCAACAGCCGGGGCTTCAATTTTGATTCATCATCAGGTGCTTGCCGATGCGATGGCAGACTACGAGAACTGGCTAACCGAAATTATTCAGGCTGCCGCCGGGTTTGCTGGCCATCAGGGCGTAACCATCCTAAAGCCTGCTGCCGGGCAGCAACAGTATGAAATTGCGGTCCGTTTTTCCTCCGAAACCGATGCCAAGAGCTGGCTGGAGTCTGAGGTACGCCAGCAACTGATTGCTAAGGTAGCGCCATTGCTGCAACTACCGGAAAATGTACTCATTTCCACTGGTATCGATCATTGGTTTCAGCCACTCAATAGCGATGCGCCGCATCCGGTACGCTGGAAACAGTGGCTGCTGACCACGCTGGTGATCTGCGTGCTGACCATGCTGGTTCCCCCTGTGCTGCAACAGCTGTTTACCCTGGTACCCGTACTTGGGGTTTGGGGCCTGCGCCATTTACTCAGCGCCGCTGTGATTGTTGGCCTGGTGGTGTATCTAATTATGCCGCGTCTGGTGCCTTTACTGGCTAGTTGGCTGTTTCGACGATAAGCAATACAGGCCGAACAAAAGAGCAAAACAAGCATCATGTGTTTGATTTGCTAAGGCTGAGCGCCTAAATTTAAACCACCTTTATTCATCTAGCTGATACCAAACGAGGATCGCATGAGTACAGAAGGCAAACATCTGGAATCTGACTGCAACGTGCAACAAGGCTGCTCTGCGGTCGAGATGATTATTGACCCAAAGCCAAAAGATCTGGGGGGCTTTTCCGTTCGGCGCAGTCTGCCGGTGCGTGAATGTCGTAACATTGGCCCCTGGATTTTCTTTGATGAAATGGGCGCCGCCGAATTTGCTGCCGGCAGCGGCATCAATGTAAGGCCGCATCCGCATATCAATCTGGCTACCGTCAGCTACCTGTTTGAAGGCGAAATTTTGCACCGCGATTCTCTGGGCAGCTATCAATCCATCGTACCAGGCGATATCAACCTGATGGTGGCAGGCAAAGGCATCGTGCACTCCGAGCGCGAACGGCCCGAAATTACCGCCCGCGATCACCGGCTGCATGGCTTACAGCTTTGGATGGCCCTACCAGAAGCCGACGAAGAAATCGAACCAGCGTTTTACCATTACCCTGCAGCCACCATTCCAGCCACAACCATTGACGGTGTGGCGGTGCGGGTGTTAATCGGCAGCGCCTATGGATTGACTTCACCTGTTAAAACCTTTTATCAGACATTGTATATCGAAGCAGAGTTACAAGCAGGTCAGAGCCTACAGCTGCCAAACAGCCCAGAGCGGGGACTTTACCTGGCGTCAGGCCAACTGCAACTACAAGATACTACCGTAGCAGCCCACCAGTTGGTGGTCTTGTCAGCAGGTGATGGCGTGGTCATAACAGCCACCGAGCCCAGCCGCATTGCGCTGATTGGTGGTGAAGCCATTACTAAGCGTTACATGGAATGGAATTTTGTCTCCAGTCGCAAAGAGCGCATTGAACAAGCAAAGCAGGACTGGCAACAAGGCCGCTTTGCCAAGGTGCCTGGTGATGAAGAGGAGTATATCCCCTATCCATAGCTACACGTAACAGCTGCGAGGTCTTGCGAGAAAGCTGAGGATTGATCATTTAATTGCTGCCAAGATGATCGGAACGGCTACTGGTTGCCGCTGGGGCATGTGCCAAACGAACATCTTGTAGCAACAAATCACTAATCTCTTCAGCGGGTACTGGCTTGCTAAACAAATAACCCTGCATCTCATCACAGTGCAACTGACGCAACATCGCCAGTTGCTCAGCGCTGTCTACGCCCTCAGCGACCACCTTTAATTTCATGTTGTGTGCCATGGTAATAATGGTGGAAACAATCATCATATCGGCTTCGTTTTCCACCATTTTAAGCACAAAGGAACGGTCTATCTTTAAGGTATCGAGCGGCAACCGGGCAATATAACTGAGCGATGAGTAGCCAGTACCAAAATCGTCAATCGCAACCGTCAGGCCCAGTGCGCGAATCGCACCGAGTTTTTTTTGGCTATCGGCAACATCCCCTATCACCACGCTCTCAGTCAGCTCAAGCTCCAGCAAAGCGGCCTCTGAAGAGTGCTGCAACATTTTTTCTAGCTGCCGGACAAAATCGACCTGCCGTAATTGCAAGGCTGAGACATTAATGGCGACTCTGGGCAAAGTAACCTGCTGCTCTTTCCATGCTTGCAGATCACGAACCGCTTGCTCTAACACCCAATGACCCACCTCCAGGATCAGGCCGGTTTCTTCCAGTAAGGGAATAAAATCAGCTGGAGACACCAAGCCAAGATCAGGACTTTGCCAACGAATTAGTGCTTCCAAACCGACAATGGCACCGGTTTTCAGGCAGACTTTCGGCTGGTAGTGCAAACGAAACTCAGCATGCTCCAGTGCACGGCGCAGTTTATTCTCTAGCGCCAGCTTTAAGCCAACCAACCTCGACATCTCTTGATCGAAAAACAGATAAGGTAGTGCTTGGTGTTTAGCTTGTTTAAGCGCTAGCTCCGCATGTTGGAACAAGGCCTCTGCATCCTTGCCATCGCCTGGGAACAAGGCAATCCCGATGCGGGTAGACACCATCAGCTCTTTGTGGTCGAGATGAATTGGCTGCTCCAGCGCTCGTTTCATTGGCCCTTCAATCAAGCGGGCTACTTCATTGGCGCTATCGACATCGGGTAGCGCTAAAGCAAATTGATCCGGCCCCACCCGGGCTAAATCCACTGCCTGAGGTACGCACTTTTGTAAGCGCTGCTTTAACTCCAGGATCAGGTCATCGCCAACCTGGCGCCCCAGAGTATCGCTGATATGCTTAAAACGAACCACATCGACAATAAGCACCGCCAGTTGCTCAGCTTCACGTTCAGCCGACTGCAGCCATTGTCCCAAGCGTTCATGAAATAAAAATCGATTCGACAGCCCAGTTAGCACATCGTAATGCACCAGGTAATTTGCTTGCTCCTCCTTGGCGATAAACTCCAGTGCAAATGAGATATCGTGAGCCAGCTCTTTCAGTAAAGCCAGCTCGGTTTTGTCGAAGAAACCGGCTTCATGAGCATACAGCGCAAACAGACCGACGACCTGGCCTTCAATGCATAGTGGCAAGGCGATTTCAGAGCCATAATCGGCACGCAAACGGAACAATGGCGATGGGCCTAACCGCGGCAACAGGGTTACATCATTGCAAAAAACAGCTTCGTTGCTGCGAATGGCCTGAGCCATCACCCCTCCGGGCAATGAGCAACGCTGCCCTTTCAACGACAACACCTGCTTACGCCTCGCTTGGCTGTGAAAGGTGCCATGAATGGCCTCTAGTTGCAGCGTTTTACTTTCAGGCTGCCAGCTGCCAATCCAGGCCAAGCCAAAGTGTCCATGCTGAATGACGATTTGGCAGGCTTCATAAAATAACGCCTGGCGATCATGCTGCCGAACAATGGTGGCATTAATCTGACTCAACACCGCGTAAAGGCGGGTCAGGCGAGCTATTTTCTTCTCACTCTCTTTACTGCTGGTAATGTCTTTCGCAATGCCAGCAAACCGATATAGTTGGCCATCTGCATTGAACACCGGAAAACCGCGATCATGGATCCAGCGAATGGAGCCATCGGGCCGTATAATGCGGTAGGTGGTATCGTACTGCTGTTGCTTTTGCTGAAGCGTCGCTAATGATGCCTGGTCTTCAGGATGGATCTGTAACAACCTGGCCTGACTGCTATCACCATCCTGCGGCCTCGGTTGCTGCCAGATGGTCTCATAGGCCGGGCTGATATAAATACTCTGGCCGGTATCGACCGACTCAAGCCAGAACACATCGTTGATATTTTCCGCCAACTGGCGAAACCGCTCTTCCTGTTCCTGTAATTTGGCAAACAAGCAACTGTGCTCGTACATTCGCCCAGCCTGAGCAGCGAGAATGGCAAGCAACTGGGTATCTTCATCGTTAAACTCACTAGCCCCCAAACGGTTAGCAAGACAAATCCAGCCGTATATCCGGGTCGGCGAGGCTATCGGAGCCAGCAACACCGAATACATGGCTGGGTAGCTGTTCGGTAAATCGATGGCCTGTGGTTCGCCAGAAGGGTTGGTAAAGCATTGGGGCCGCCCTTCACTTAGTACGGGCTGTAAAACCTCCAACCACTTCGCTCCGGTAAAATGGCTGGCACAAGGATCCACCCCCGATCCACTGACCACCTTGGCTGTCGAATCGTCACCGGATTCAGTAGCCAAAGACAAAAAAGCCATGCTGGCACCAATTAATTCTCTGCCCTGATGACACAAGCAATCGAGCAATCGCTCTGGGTTGCGCTCCGATGCCAGCTGTAGATTAATATCAATCAGCGCCGCATAGCGTTGATTGGCCACCCCCAGCGTATCCGCCATGGTTTTTAATTTGTCGGTCATCAAGCGTACATGCTGTTGATCCAACTCTTTTGACTCGGAAGCTACTGGCAACTCAGTCATATCGTGCAACACTCGCTCGACAGTCGCCAAGACCAGCTCAGGCTCTGTCGGTTTGGTCAGCACCGCCAAAACTCCGCATTTCTTTGCCAAATCCATGGCAGCCTGTTCATGGTAACTGGCGGTATAGAAAACCACCCGGGTGCTGGCAATGTCTGGGTTTTCCCGCACTTGTTTCACGAATTCAAAGCCATCCATCACTGGCATCAATACATCGGCAATCACCAGGTCCGGCCGTTCCTGCTTTACCACGTCTAACCCTTCGCTTCCGTCACTGGCTACCAGGGTGCGATAGCCCCGATACCCCAGCAAAGTCACCAGCAGCTCGCGGCCATCAGGGTGGTCATCAACAATCAGGATGGTGGCCATGGCCGGGCTCCTCCCTGATTGGGATAAACTGTTCTGTTTCCTGCACAAATGTCGCGGGTTCAATCGGCTTGGTGAAGTAACCATCAAAACCAGCTTGCAAGATCTGTTGCCGCTCTTCAGGCATTACCGAAGCCGTCACAGCCAATACCGGAATATGGCTTAGTTGCGTATCTTGCTTGGTATGACGAACCAGCTCATAGCCATCCATATTTGGCATGCGTATATCGCAAATGATCAGATCTGGCGGCTGCTTTTTAGCCATGGCTAAGCCTTCCACGCCATCTCGTGCGGTGACTACCTGATGAGAGCTCATTTGCTGCAGCAAATACACCATCAGATCGAGATTAGCCTGATTGTCTTCAATCACCAGAATGCGCGCACTCATAACGCCACTCCTTGTAGCCGCAAGATAAAAGTACTCCCCTCTGCTGGCTGACTTTGGCAGCGGATCTCCCCACCTTGCAACTGCGCCAGTTGCTGGCTCAGGTGCAGCCCGAGGCCGGTGCCTTCCTTCTCCGCATTATTATTCAAATTCAGCCGAGTAAAGGCTGAGAATAAATTGGCTTGGTCCTCAGCAGAAATACCGATGCCACTATCCTGCACACTCAGCTCAACCCATACAGCCCCGCTATCATCGCAGCCACTTTCGGCTGAAACACGCACCTGGCCTGCTTCGGTAAACTTAATCGCATTGTTGATAAGGTTCATAATAATTTGATGCAGTGCCCGCCGATCGGCCTGAACCTGTGGCAGCTCGGTTGGTAACTCAGATACTAACACCAACTTTTTTTGCTCGGCCATCGGCTGCAGCGTACTGATCACATCCATCACAATGTCGCGACAATCCAGGGCGACCATCTCAACGCTGATCTTACCCGCACTGATTTTGGCTAAATCCAGCAAATCATTGATTAAAGCTAACAGATGTCTGGCGCTTCGCTGCACGGTGTTCAGTTGTTTTTGCTGCTCAGCGGTCAGCGGGCCTGCCAACTCCATCAACAAGGTACCAGTAAAGCCAATGATGGCATTCAGTGGGGTACGCAACTCATGGCTCATAACGGCAAGAAAGCTATCTTTCGCATTATTGGCCCGCTCCAACTCCATATTCTTGTGTTGCAACTCCAGCTCTACCCGTTTGCGATCAGTAATATCGCGGATGGCGCTCATGACCAGAGTGCCCTCTTCCGTTTTCAACGGGCTCAGACTGATCTCCACCGGAAACTCCTCGCCATTCTTACGCACGCCATACAACTCAAGGCCCGCTCCCATCGAACGGGTGCGTGGCTTGGTAAAAAAATCGGAGCGATGGCCAACATGCAAAGATCGGTAACGCTCTGGCAGCAGGCTTTCCACCGGCTTCCCCAGCAATTCATCCCGCAGCCAACCAAAGGCTTTTTCAGCCTGCGCATTGGCCAGCACAATGCGGCCAAACACATTCACCATCACGATGGCATCCGGCGTTGAGTCCAGTAAATCGCGATAGCGCGCTTCCAGAAACTTGGTATCCCGCCGGGTTTTCAGATGGGTGACATCTTTCTTGTTGGTCAGGATAAAATCGAGCGTACCATCTTCCCGGCGCACCCCCCGCATCGAAACATTCAGGTAGATCTGGGAACCATCTTTACGCACACGATACGCTTCATAGGCTGCCACCTCTTCGCTACAGGCGCGCTGTAAGATCATTCGTTCCTCAACCACAAGCGTCGACGGGACAATCAAATCAAAAATCGAACGCCCAAGGCATTCTTCTTTGCTAAAGCCAAAGGTACTTTCAGCGCCCTGATTCCATTGCAGCACCTCACCATCAGGGGATAGTGCCATCAATGCATCTGACGTCGTCTCGGCGATTAATCGATAGTAATCGTTTGGCATAAGCAGAAAGTTCCTTGTGTATCAGTTTATTTACACCACCGCTTAAACATTTAGTATAGACAATTCCCCTACAACGACCCGACGAAACCATGATAAATATAAAACAAATGCAAAGGGCCATACTGAGTGGTCATTCTTACACGCCAATTAGCGTTACTTCTGATAAAGTTGATACAGAGCCATAAGCCATATCAAGGAAGTAGCATGCGTATTGCAGTGATCGGTGGTGGGATCAATGGACTTTGCACGGCCTGGGAGCTAGCGAAGGCTGGACATCAGGTACAGCTCTATGAGCGAGATGCGTTGATGCAGGCCACCAGCCGGGCTTCATCCAAGCTGCTGCATGGCGGCCTGCGTTATCTGGAACAAGGCGAGTTTCGGCTGGTGCGAGAAGCCTTGCAGGAGCGACGCTGGTGGCTGAAAAAAACCAGCCAGCTGACCCGGCGTATTCCTCTGCTCTACCCACTGTATAGCCAGGGCCGACGCCCACGTTGGCAGCTGAAAGTTGGCCTGTTCCTGTATGATTTTTTCGCCGGCCGCAAAGGCATCGGCCGCCACCGCTGGCTGACCGCAGCACAAACACTGCGCTGCTCACCGCATTTAGCGGCTGAAGGCTTGCAAGGCGCCTATTTGTTTTTTGATGGCCAAATGGACGACTATCAGCTCGGACTGTGGGTCGCTGAACAGTGCCGTAAAGCGGGGGTGCAACTATTTGAACAGCAACCCGTACTTAAGCTCACCGCAGCTGGCGAACTTGAACTCAATACAGGCTGGCAACAGTTTGACCGCATTATCAATGTGGCGGGGCCCTGGAGTGAATCCTTGTTGCAGCAATCTGATTTGCCGGGAAAGCAGCAACTTGATCTGGTGCGCGGTAGCCACTTGTTACTGCCCTCAATCAGTCGATATGGCCATATGCTGGAAGTGCCGGGCAGCACTCGTATCGTCTTTGCCCTGCCCTACC
>JAIUMG010000139.1 GCA_022565655.1 Alkalimonas sp. | reverse complement strand
CTGCACTGCATTGCTATGCCACCGAACTCAGGCCGTGGCCGCATAGCCGTTCAATGCATGCCATTCAGTTGCGACAACAATGGCGTGGTAGTCATGTTGGTTTAACCGTGGCAGAAGCCTTTATGATTGAGCGTGAGATCAGAGCCGCACCATGACTAGCAACAACATGACCAGCGCAAAAAAATACCCGCACAGCTGCTTTCGCCCGCTCACTGAGAACACATTGGAGTTGGTCTGGCAATGGCGTAACCAGCCTGCTATCCGGGCCAATATGCACAACGACCAACCGATCAGCTGGTCTGAACATCAGGCCTGGTATCAGCGACTGGCTACTAGCGACACGGTTTTTTTCATTCTATGGCAAGATGAACGCCCGATTGGCAGCTTGTATTTCAACCCCCACCCTACGTCTGGGTTGGAATGGGGCTGTTATCTGGGCGAACAGAATGTATGGCCAGGCAGTGGTTTATTGCTGGAAATCGCCGCGCTCGATTATGCCACAGCCCAACACGGCTGCCACAATTTGCATGCTGAGGTGCTGTCATTTAACCAGGGTGTACGTAAGCTGCATCAATTATTTGGCTATCAGGAAACCCATGAGCAAGCAGCCGAGACTGAACGTCATGGTGAGCCTTATAGCGTGCATTATTATGTGTATAGCACCGCAGACTGGCGGACAAATCGCAGCACAGTGCTGGCAAAACTGCCCAAGCAAATTGCTCAGGCCGCTGCTTTTATTGAATTTACTTCAACTTAGGATTTCGCGTGGAATTACACTCACATATTCGACAAACTCTGCAGCAAGTAGCTGTACTGGCCAATTGCCAGCTGATTGAGCCCATCACCGATGATACGGTTTTGCTGGAAAGCGGGCTTGATTCGCTTGGCTTTGCAATGTTGGTAGCACAACTGGAAGAAGAGCTTGGCATGGATCCATTCAGCGAGATGCAAATTGCGGTGTACCCTCGCACGCTTGGAGAGTTTATTGCTATCTACCAGCAAGCAGCTGACCAGACAGCAGGATAAACCCAGATGGTATTTTTGCAACAGCTACAGCAGATCCCAGCCAGCCAGCTGGCTATGGATGGCTCTGAGCCAAAGAGCTACCAGCAGTTGCGGGCAAAGGCTGAGCAGATCCGCCAACACTATCCTCAGTTAGCTGGCCAGGCGATTGCTTTGCACTATACCGGTCTGGCTGAGTTTATCAGCGCCCTGCTGGCCTTTGATGGCTGGTGCTCAGCCTTGTACTTACTGCCGGAAACGGACATCAGCATTGCTGACGAAGTGTATGTCTGGCCAGCTGATGGCAGCAAAGCACCCACAGCTGCAGTTGCCGCCAGCTCCCCGGAAGCAGTGCTGGAATCAGTGCAGGAAACTGTGCAGCAAACAGTCTGGTACCTGGCCACCTCAGGCACCACCGGCACCCCAAAATGGATAGCACATAGCTTTACCGGATTAAGCCGGGCCATTAAATGCAAGGCAGCTCAACAGCCACTACGTTGGGGGCTCTGTTATCAGCCTTATCGCTTTGCCGGTTTGCAGGTGCTGCTACAAAGCGTACTCAGCGGTGCCTGCCTTGTTGATGCCAGCCAGGGCGATGCCGGTGCGCGCATTCAGGTGCTGCAGCAGTATCAAGTGAATGCACTATCTGCCACGCCATCGTTATGGCGACAATTACTAATGACCAACCAGCTCAGTGCAGTGCCGCTGCAGCAACTGACTCTGGGCGGAGAAATTGCCGACCAACCTCTACTGACCCAGCTCCAGCAGCTGTTTCCAAGCGCCAGGCTGCTGCATATTTACGCCTCGACTGAAGCGGGTGTTGGTTTTGCGGTGTCCGATGGCAAGGCTGGCTTTCCGGCCGCCTGGCTGAATCAATCTCACTCTCAGGTGCAACTGCGTATCAATGCCGAGCAGCACCTTTGCATTAAGCCACCGGTGATACCGCTAGAGCAGACGGCTGTTACTGTAGATCAACATGGCTTTATCGATACCACCGATGTGGTCGAGCTGCGAGAGGCTCGGGTGTTATTTTTAGGCCGCGCCAGCGGGGCCATTAATGTCGGCGGCAACAAAGTCCACCCTGAGCAAGTAGAACAAGTGCTGCTGCAACACGATGCTGTATTGCAGGCAAAGGTGTATGGCAAGGCCAGCAGCGTGCTGGGCCAGTTAGTGGTAGCGGATATAGCAGTGGCACCAGATACCGATACCAAAGCCTTACAAGCTGATCTGATGCAGCTATGCTTTAAGCAATTGCAGCGCCATCAGATCCCAACGCGCTATTATTGGCTCAGCCAACTTTCGAACAGCAACACCGGCAAATTAAGCCGTAAGGAATCCAATGTCTGACTTAGTGATCGTCACCGGGGCCAGCCGTGGTCTGGGGCTGGCCCTTTGCCGCCAGCTGTTAGCAGCGCAGTACCGGGTTCTGGCCCTATCGCGCAGCGAAACAGATGAGACAAAGCAGCTGAAACAGGAGTACCCTGCCTTTGAGTTTGTCACGGTCGATTTAGCTGACCTCAGCCAATTGCCGGCCTTGTGCGCCGAATGGATCAAGCGCCTTGGCCGCCCCTATGCGCTGATCAATAACGCCGCCGTTGGCTACGATGGCGTGTTGGCCACCATGCATAACAGTGAAATCAGCAGCGTATTAACGCTTAATATTGAAGCGCCAATCCTGTTGTGCAAATACTTGCTGCGCCCGATGCTGCTGAACCAGCGTGGCCGTATCATCAATATTTCATCCATCATCGCCCGTACCGGTTTTAATGGCTTAAGCGTTTATGCCGCCAGCAAAGCCGCCTTAGAAGGCTTTAGCAAGTCACTGGCGCGGGAAGTAGGCAAAGCAGGCATTACCGTCAACTGCGTGGCGCCAGGCTATATGCAAACCGAGATGACCAGCAGCTTACAGGGTGATAAACTCGACAGCATCAAACGGCGTAGCCCGTTGGGGCGCCTGGCGACACCGGATGATGCAGCTGCTGCTGTGCTTTTTTTACTCAGTGAGCAGGCTTCGGCTGTGACTGGTACTACTCTAACGGTTGATGCTGGCAGTACAGCTTAAACGGAGCTTCTACCAATGAATACTGCTGAGCAATCACCTGTTTATATAGCGCCAGCGAACCCTGCGGGGCGTGCATTGGCTCAGCAGCTCTCATCCCAGGGTTACCTCATTGCGGGGATGGCTGATAACTTAAAGCAAGCCGATGATATTATTAACTGCGCCAGCGATGCCCAACCAAACGCGCGTATCGTAGTGGTACAGGGAAGCTATACGTGTGCAGTTGCTGAAGGTTTGAAAAAGCGAGGCTTTGGCTCAAAACAACTGTTTTACGTTACTCAGCAAAACGAGCTTAAACGCTACCATCAACCGTTAGCCTTTAAGCTTCGAAAAACAGCAGTTTGGCTTTTGACACAAAGTTTTGCTTTACTACGCACTATAGTGCCGACTACAGACTACCTCTACTACGCTGAGGAGTTTTTTGATAGCAATGTCTTGCTTAGTTATCGTGAGCACCGCCGTCAATACCCAAATGAACCCTGGTTACTGGGCCGTAAATTAAAGCAACAGATTAGCGAACTCGAAAGTGATAACCACCATCTAGATGGTCTATCGCTTCGAAGCTTGTGGCGCTGCTTGCGGGCAAAAAAACTCATTGTGGATCATGAATACACCGGAGAAACCTTCAGCTTACTGCGCCGCTTTATTCCGGTGATTCAACTGTGGCATGGCCTTCCCTACAAAGCTTTAAGTGGCAATACGCATTATCCACATATTTGTGATGAGGCTTTTATCTCCAGCTCAGAATGGTTTAACCAACATATTTTCCCGAACATTTTCCGCGCTAAGCACTATTTAGCGCTGGGTTATCCACGCAACGATGCCTTTTTGCAAACGGCAGAACAACGGGACTGGATTAATACCGAGCCCTTGTCTGTGCTTCGTGAAGTTCAAAACACAACCGGCGACTTGATCGTCTATGCTCCAACTTACCGTGACTGGGGCGATAATGACTATCCGCTAGACTTAGCAGAGTTAAACCAATGGTGTGCCGAACAGCGCGTCAGTTTCCTGCTGAAGTTTCACCCATTCATCTCTCGAAAACTTAGTGATGCTATGGGGTTAGCCAACCACAACAATCTGCAACAACTGCCTGGGCTGCCACATATTTATTTGTATCCAAGTGGCAAGAATGTCTATCCATGGCTGGCAGAAGCCAAAGCACTGGTCACGGACTATTCATCGATTGCTTATGATTTCCTACTTAGCGGTAAACCGATATTATACTTTCAATATGACATTGTGAAATATCGTTTTTTACGTGGTAAAAATCTGGTACCAGATAAAGACTTTATTGCTGGAGTAGTCGCTCAAAACCACACTGAACTGATGAACTTCATGATGGAGTTAATAGTAGACAGGAGTCATAAACCAAAAAACCAAATGAAGATAGAAAAAAAATTTTATACAACCCCAACTTTAGCGTCCAAAGCCATTATAAATTTTTTACGATAAATAATTTCATAAAGATGTATAGACTTGCTTTAATTTGCATTTAGTTTATCTACAATAAGTTTTGCAACTCGTGCTGACGATTCATTATCTCTAAAATGGTGTACTATTTGCGTAATGTTTTCACGCTCCTTTGCATATTTGTACGGCATATCTATTTGCTTTAATATTTCTTGCTGCAAACTGGCCTGATCAAAACACTTGGGGCCTGGGGCCCAAAAGTCATAAGGTTCAAGCAAAAAACCACGAGTTTCTCGATATGCTTCAGAGTCGGTTGGGGTAAAAATAATGGGCTTATCAAGTAACAAGTAATCAAAATACACCGATGAGTAGTCAGTAATAAGTAAGTCAGATGCCGACAAAATCTCATAGAAATCAAAATCATGCTCTATCAGTGGGCTATCGGTAATGACCCAAATGTTTTCAGGAAGAGTCTCTTTATGACCTAAACCAAAGTCATCCTCATGATAAGGATGCGGTTTAACCACTAAAACTAGCTTATGCTCATCAAGAAACTTAAATAATGCTTCACGGTCGACACTCTTAAAACCAAAAATAGATATGTTTTCCTCCCCGTTAACTTGACCATACATAGTCTTCCTGAATGTTGGCATGTACAATACAACTCGACGTCCCTTGAGCTTTTTTCCCATCACTTTCTCGAGTTTATTGCTCGCCCCAACTGAAAACAAAAGATCATTCCGCGGCATTCCAGTCACCACATATTGCTCGGCCTGAATGCCATAGCATGCATTCATCAGGCTTGTATACGTTGCGGAATAAGACGCGACTGCTGCATATTTCAACCAGCGCTGATGTGTTACCTTTCGAGTTGATTCAGGTTGATATCGGCTCATATAATTTAAACCTTTCAACGGAAATCCGTGCCAGAGCTGGATAGTTTTCACATCTGAACGAAGGATCTTGTCATGTGTAATTACTACAGCATCACTACGCAGCAAATCTTCGATATATTCATGAGATTTCAGCATGTCATGATGAAAAACTGCATCAACTCCTGCTCCATCGAGACTACACATTTTCTTCAGAGCAAAGGTGTTGGAGCCTGAGTTATTGCTAATAAAAAGTGCTAATCGTCCTTGTCGAACACCGCTTGATCCTTCTAAGTCAAAGAGTTGAAAATCCTCAGTTGTATCCACTTCATCCAGCTTAGAGCGAAAAACTGGCCAAAATAGTTCAAAGCGTTGCACGCCATGTTCGAGAAGTTGCTCAACAATTTCCATCTGATATTGTGATGCAATCACAATGGGCAGCGTCGCATAACTCTTAAGATACTGATCCAAAGACATCACAGGCAAACCACAAAATAGACTACCCCACTTACAAGGGTCATTGTCGATGAAACCGAACCATTTTCGATGAGGAGCTGCTGCAATAGCTGTTTCACCTCGCTTCGATGCGCCAAAGATTATCCATGCTTCATCGTTCATTCTGTGGTTACCCTGTAATTAGTCTATGAAAATGCTCATCTCTCTACAGCATATTTTGTACTCAACTGTATTAATAACTTAGAAAGTGTTCTTCCTCTATGAGAGTTGGTCTTTTCAAGGCTTCACAATCTCAGATTATTTACACGCTATTTTAATTTTCTATATGCCAGTTCTAGAGTAATTAAGAAGGCAAAAGCAAGTGGGTTATTTCATTTGCTTCCTAACAGTTGGTTTAGGAATAATAACAGACCCATAAAAATCAGAGATCGGTACCATAGCAACGCCTTGCTCTTCACAAAATTCATGCACAGCCTGTTTTACACCTGGGTAAAGGCTAAAATTATAGTCATGAAGCATTATGTAGCCACCGGGAGTTATATGCTCATAAAAAAACTTAAGACCATCTATCGTTGGCTGATAGAGATCAACATCAATACTTACAAAACAATACCTTATATCCTTATTTGGTGCTGTCTCAGGAAAATATCCAGGATAAAAAAAGATCTCAGCAGAATGTTCAGTTAATTTACTACGCACTAAGTCTAGACTGGTATCTGAAAAGTGATTTCTTCCCCTGAGCTTGACGTCTTCGGAGCTTTCACAAGCCAAGCTTGCATCTGGAAACCCAGTGAAAGTATCAAATAAGTGCAGCTTTCTATCTGGAAATAAACTACTAAGGTAAGTTGAGAAATCACCTTGATACACGCCTAATTCGGCTACATCACCAGGGAGTGCAAGCTCCTGGATCCTTTTTGATAGAAGTAATGCAACTGCCAGTCGTTGGTAATCTGGAGATCGCAAACTGTAGTCATTAAAATTATTCAGGTTAATGGCTTCCTGCGAGGTAATTGCCAAGCAATCGCAGGTTCCCTGCATTTTGGTTAAATTTGATATCCGCTCAATACCGTAGAACTCCGACCACGCTCTAACATGTACTGGCCTGAGAAGCTTTTTTCTGAGAGTAATTGAGTCAACTTGGTTCATTCTCAACGGTAAAATTATAGTTGACTCAGGAATACCAATGCTAACTAAGTGGTCAATAATATACCGATCATAGGATAGGCTCGCTATAGCTATATAATCATATAGTGAACCTATATCTTCCAGCGCGATGAACTCAAGGCCTGACTGTGGTGGGAATGCTGGTTTTTTTTTATCAGTAACACCAATAATTACACAGTTTTCTTCACTCAAAGCCTTTAAAGTGAGCTCTAATCCAGAACCAGTACCATAGATGAGTACTCTTCGGTTTGACTTTTTTTTTGTTAATTCTGTCATTATTCAACCCTATTTGCTCAGTTTATAAACCTTCGTTAAATAAGTACTCGTAGCTATATTCAATAAGAAGATCCATCCAAGCTATAACTATTATCTAACCAAGCTCTTTATCAAGCTGACTCAGCAGTTGCAATGCTTGCTTAATAGACGAAGAAGAAATCTGCTTTGTGCGCGATAAATATACAACGTTACACTGCGCCTTCAATTCATCAAACTGACCAAGCCAGTCATCACCGATCACAAAAGTATCAACTTTATATTTTTTTATATCATCAGCTTTTTGAGCCCAGTTTTCTTCAGGAATTACTGTATCAACATAACGGCAACTTTCTAAGATAGCCATCCGATGTTCAAATGGTATCAATGTTGACTTACCTTTAGATTGGTTAAATTCGTCCGTAGAAACACCAACAATTAAATGATCACCCAAGGATTTTGCCCGCTTTAATAAATTCACGTGCCCAATGTGAAAAAGATCAAACGTACCATAAGTAATTATTGTCTTCATGCATCAACCATTAGTGTAAATTGTCCCAAACTATAACAAAGTTATCGGCAATGTAGCAGTAAAGCTTTAATCGTACCAGAGCTTCACAGCTTAAAACTGCCATCATATTATTTAAATCAAGTGCTTAGACATCAGATACTGAACGGACACGCCATCAAGCTGCAAAGGTTCAGAGGAAAAGTCCGCTGATGCTTTCTCGATGTATTCTCGCCATATCGTCAAAACCTCATTAAAAGCATCGGCAATATCAGGTGAAGCATCATCCATACTGACAGCTAGCTTAGTCATCACGGCGGAAATATAATTGGTACTACCAACCATCAATAAATAACTCGGGTTGCTTTTGTTTTTTACCGATTCACGCAACAATAACCATTGCTGTCTAATTAGTGCCATGGCTTCTTCTGACGTGGTCACCGGCTCACTTAACAAAGCCAACCACTCGGTCATCGTTGTGGTAAAAGCGTCGATGCTGAACTGATTGAAAATCTTATCGCCGAGCGGTTCTAACTCTGCATAACAAGCAGTGGCAATAAAGTCGTCAATCAGCACTGATTTATCTTGCTCAAGCATAGGTAGTAAAATATTTGCAGGTTGCAACGAAACGGTACCATCGATACGAACACCATCATTGCAATTG
>JAIUMG010000138.1 GCA_022565655.1 Alkalimonas sp. | reverse complement strand
GGGAAATAGACACCATCATTAGCGGGCGTGGCGGCGCTATCCGGCCAACACCATCGCATGATGGCCGTTACCTGGCGTATATTTCGCGGCGTGATTTTCAAAGCACGTTGTTTTTATACGATATAAAAACCGGCGAGCAGATTGAAATTTACGATGGCCTGGAGCGGGATATGCAGGAAACCTGGGCCATTCATGGGGTCTACCCAACGCTGGGCTGGACCCCGGATAATCAACACATCGTCTTTTGGGCCGGTGGCGAACTGCGTAAAGTAGCCATTGCCAGTAAAACCGTACAGAGCATTCCATTTGAAGTGCAGGCCGAGAAACAAATTCAGACGGCCCTTCGCGTGCAGCAAGACATCGATCAGGATCAAGTCGACGTGAAGATGCTGCGCTTTGTCCAGGTCTCGCCAGATGGCAAGCGAGCGGTATTTTCTGCGCTGGGCCATTTGTACATCACTGATTTAAACGATAACAAACCGCGCCGATTAACCCGCGCCAGCAATGAGTTCGAGTTTTATCCTTCCTTTAGCCGCGATGGTCGCCAGTTGGTGTACACCAGCTGGAATGATCAGGAGCAAGGCCGGGTGAAGCTACTGAACCTGCGCAACAATCGCGTGACTGAGCTGGTCAGTGAGCCGGGTAAATACGTTGAGCCCACCTTCAGCCCGGATGGCAAAACCGTGGTGTACCGTAAAACCGGGGCTGGCAGCCTGATGCCGCGCCAGTGGTCACTGAATACCGGCTTGTATCAAGTCAGCAGCTCGGGTGGTGAGCCAGAACTATTGAGTCGTCAGGGTAGCAGCCCGATGTTTGGCAAACGCAACGATCGGGTCTACGCCATGGCCAATCGAGGCGGCCCGGCGTTGCTATCCATTGATTTGACCACCCAGCAAGAGCAGGTGCTGTATACCGCTGCCCATGGTACTGAGTTTAAGGTATCACCCGATGGCCGTTATCTGGCCTTTACCGATCGCTTTAAGGTCTTTGTCACCCCCTTTGTCGAGCGTGGTTCCGTCATTGCTATCAGTGGCACGGACAAGCAGTTCCCGGTGCGGCAATTATCGGTGCGAGCCGGTGAACACATCAGCTGGACAGCCGACAGCCAGCACCTCTACTGGACCTTAGGCCCGGAACTCTACCATGCCTCCATCGCGGGTTTGTTTGATGAGAAAAAGCCCAGTGATTTTGCCGCCGAGAATGGTCAGTTCATTGGCTTTAGTGTGCCCGCCGATATACCACAAGGCATTGTGGCTTTTGTTGGTGGCCAGGTGATCACCATGCAGGACGATCTGGTGCTGCAAGATGCAGTGGTACTGGTGGAGAACAACAAAATCATTGCCGTTGGCAGCCGCGATGAGGTCAGCATTCCTCGCGCCGCCAAGGTGTTTGATATTACTGGTAAAACGCTGATGCCTGGGCTGTTTGATGCCCATGCCCATGGCCCTCATGGTGTGAACCAGTTGATCCCGCAGCAAAACTGGAACCTGTATGCCGGTTTAACGCTGGGCGTCACCAGTATTCACGATCCATCCAATAATACCCGTGAAATCTTTACCTCGAGTGAAATGCAGCGTACGGGCCAAATCGTTGGACCGCGTATTTTCTCGACCGGAACCATCATCTATGGCGCTGAGGTGCCTGGTTTTACCTCGCACATCGATAGCCTGGACGATGCAAAATTCCACCTGGAACGCTTACAGAAAGTCGGTGCTTTCAGTGTGAAAAGCTACAATCAGCCTCGTCGCGATCAACGCCAACAAGTGATCCAAGCCGCGCGGGAACTCGGCATGATGGTGGTGCCAGAAGGTGGCTCACTCTTGCAACACAACCTGACCATGGTGGTCGATGGTCATACCACGCTGGAGCATGCCCTGCCTGCGGCTTATGTCTACGAAGATGTATTGCAACTGTGGGAAGCCAGCGCGACCGCTTATACCCCAACGCTGAATGTGGCCTATGGTGGTATTTGGGGTGAGGAGTATTGGTACGATAAAACCGAAGTGTGGAAACACCCGCGCTTAAGCCGCTATGTGCCGATGGACCGACTGGCACCACGCAGCATGCGTCGCCCAACCGCACCCGATCACCATTACAACCACTTTGCTGTGGTCGAAACCGCAAAACAGATGTCAGATCGCGGCATCATCGCCAACATTGGGGCTCATGGTCAGCGTGAAGGCTTAGGGGCTCATTGGGAGATCTGGATGTTTGCCCAGGGCGGCATGTCGGAACTGGAAGCACTGAAAACTGCGACCATCAACCCTGCCATTACCTTTGGTATGGATCACCAGTTGGGCTCGATTGCACCAGGTAAACTGGCCGACTTGATCGTGATTGATGGCAATCCGCTGGAGGATATCCGGCTCAGTGATCGGGTGCAGTACACCATGGTGAACGGCCGTTTATTTGATGCTGAAAGCATGAATGAGATTGGCCTGCGGGAACGCAAGCGCCTACCATTTGAGTTTGAGCCACGCAATAATTAAAGCCCGCTTGAAGTCACTCCATCAACGCCAGCTAAGTCGCTGGCGTTGATAGTTCCATCGGTTTAACCGTTAATGACTATTTATGCAAGCCTACGGTAATGATGTAGATTCAGGCTGTCAGAGGAGTTCGCTCTGATGATGGCATCTCTCCCGATCCATCCCGATACAAGGTGTACTTGCATAGCACCCTGTGTCTGACATTCCTGGTCACACATTAAAGCTCATGGATGAGCTATTTTTTTACATGCCAAACCAATTGACTGATTGCAATAGCAACCTAGCGCTGCAACAGCCGGTTCGATGCCATTAAACACAGCACACTGACCACAATAGCCACAGCACCTAGCCATAACACTTCATTCAGGCTGGCGATGCCAATGGTAAAAGCGGCAGCTGGCGGGCCCAACACCAAACCGATCTTAAAAGCGGTGACACAAAAGACAATTAAGCGACCACTTTTATCCACGTCATTAAAGATAGCCATCATAATTGGGACGATAAAGCTCCAGAAAATTTGGTACACAATGGTAGCGATGGCATACACCAACCAGGCATTGCCCTCGCTCAGCCAATACAAAGCCGCCAGACAAGGCAACTGCACCGCTGCAGTGATCATCAATGAGCGATTACGGCCAATATGTGAAACAAACCAACTGGACAGCATGGAGCCAATAGCGCTGATGGCAAAGCCGACGCCGAGGATGGCCCCAACTTCAGCCACCGATAAACCAGCATTAACACCGATCCGCTCCAGATAGGCCCAAACAGTGCCCTGCGCGAAGTAGTAAGCGATGGTCCCTGCAAACACCAACCCTGCCGCCAGCCAGCGCCCCTGCAGATCAATGCTAAATTGCTTTTGTGGCTTTTGATTGGCAGGAAAACTGATAAAAGTCAGCATGAAAGCCGCCACCAAAAACAAATTAAAGCATTGATAGATCCCGGCATAACCAAAAGGACTGATCACATAAGGCAACAAGGCAAAACCGGCAGTACCAAAAATAACCTGAATGGTCACCATCACACCAAAGGCTTTATCCACCCGACTTTGATCGCCAAGTGCTGCCAGTGCTATAGCATAGGATACACCGCATGCTAAACCGGCAACGAAGCGAAGCAATACCACCCACTCATAGGTCACAATCCAGCTGGTGGCCAGATTGCAGGCGATAAAGGCCAGTAAGCTCAGTTGAGTCCAACTGCGCCAAGGGATCCGCCGTACCCATACATAAGCCGATGCGCTGGAGATCAAAATACCGGCAATTTCAGCTGAGGCCAGGTAGCCTACCTGAGTGGTACTGAATAAACCACTATCGGTAAAAGCCCCTACCAGCAACGGCATTAAAATGGTGACCGATGCCCCCATCATAGCAATCAGTAAAATACAGCTGTACTGAGGCAGATCAAAGTCGGTTTCTACCGCCCGGCGAAATGTCAGAGACATCATTTTAAGCTCCTGTTTATTAAAAAAAGTGAGGCCAAAGCCTCACTTTTTTCCTTACTTCAACACGGTAACTTACTCATTAAAAGTAGCTGTATGAGAAGCTTAAACCTATGGTTCTCGGGGTTAAAGCAATGGTTCTGCGTCCCAGAATACCAGAGTTCTGATTGGAGACAATGGCATCACTATCCGTCAGGTTCGTCGCCCAAAGACGTACATCCCAGTTGTCTCTGCCCAAACCAAGGTTTGCACTGACCGTGGTGTAAGATGGATACTCGAAAATTGGTGATTCCGGGTTATCCTGTCGATCATTTTGCACTTTACCGACATAGCGGCCATTCACACCAGCCCAAAGCGACATGCCATTATCCAGATCGGCGGTGTAACGCAAGCCCAGGTTATGCCGCCACTTAGGATTGCCGCCTAGCGAGCCTCCTTTCATCCAGGTGCGGCACTGATTGTTCTCCACAGACTCTTCGTACACACATTTGGTCAGGGTTTCATCCCAGGTACCTTTGGTGGTTGCCGTGGCATAACTCAATACCAGATTATCCGTCAGATAATAGCGAGTGCTTAGCTCAAAACCTCGTGTTTTGGCATCCGGCCCATTGGTGGTGCCATTAACCGGAAAGAAATCTTCAATCGTTTGCGAGAAATAAGTTTGCACATTGTTCCATTGGATCTGGTATACATTGGCCTGCACAAACCAGCCATCGGCAACAAACCCTTTGATCCCCAGCTCGTAGTTATCGGTGGAATCTGGTTCATAGAACTGGGCATCTTCAGCCACCGGGCGACCATTATCTTCGCGGAACGCATTGGTGCCACCACGACGGAAGCCTTGCGAGTAGGTGAAGTACGACAAGATGTTGTCGCTGAAATAGTAAGCCGTATTAAACTTAAAGAAGCTTTCACCACTGGCACTGCCTTTAAAGTCACGATCGGAATCTGTCGGGCCTAAATAATCACGAATAAAACCAGAACCAATGTCAGTGTAATTAAAGATCCGGGCTCCAACGGTCACATTCCACTTTTCAGTAATGTCATAACCTAGCTCGCCGAAAATAGCGGTTTCTTTGTATTTACTCCCCAGGTTCTCGTGATAGCCTTCGTTTGGATGACCTCCGGCAGTCGCGCGGTCAAAGCCTAACCAGGAGACTTGGCTGGCAATTTCATCCAAGCGGGCGAACCACTCAGAAAACTTATAATTGCGGCGCTGATTGGTATGATAAACCCCGGCAATCCAGCTCCAGGCACTATCGCCATTGGAGGTCAGCCGGGTTTCATGGCTCAGCCCACGGTAGCTGTTATCAAAGGTCATGTAGGCCGAATCATTGCCATCCGCTAAAGCTAGTCCAGGGATCCAGCCATAAAAGCTGTTTCCTGCACCGGCATAATCAGCCTGGCCGACACTGCTGTCACGGTAATTGGCCGTACTGCTGGTTAGGGTGGCAAAACCCAGGTCCCAGTCGATATCGATGGAGTCCATTTTTAAATCGCGATCAGCAAACTCCTGGTAGCGCGATACCACAGTGTGTTCATTGTACTGAAACGGCGTATCAAACGAGGTAAAGGTGCAATCATCGATGCCTTCACAGGCGCGAGCAACCGGCAGTCGACTCCCACCACGAGTACCATGTGCTGTTTGGTCTTGCTGCGTGCGGCTATACTTGATGCGCAGATCATCACTGACTTGCCATAACAGGGTGAAACGACCACCCAGCACATCCTGCCAATCATCGTTTTTGTACAGAGTTTGATCAGGGTTAGGGTCTCCTGGAAAGCCTTCATCAGGCGCCAGCCAACTTGGGTTGACCTGCCGATCGGTAAATCCCTTTTCATCCAGCCGGGCTAAAGATAAGCGAGCGGCAAAACGATCGCTCAATGGAATATTAAACACCACATCGGTGTCATTGCTGATACCACCACCTTTGGTCTGATACACATTGGTATTAAAATCGAACTGAAACTCATCCAATACCGGCTCATTGGTGATGTAGCGAATGGTTCCCCCCAAGCTACCAGCGCCGTATAGCGTGCCTTGCGGGCCAATCAAACGCTCTACCCTGGCGACGTCTTTAATGCGATAACTGATATTCGGTAATGGCGTGGCATCAAGGTAATACGCCATGGTCGTGCGGATAAACTGCTGCAAGTTATTTGCATTGACGCCCGCTACATTCAACCCCCGCACAGAAACAGAGTCGGCAAAACGCGCACTATTGTCTGGTGCATGAATTTCGACACTATCGGCGATCAAATCTTTTAAATTGCCGATATTGTTTTCGCGTAACTCGGCTTCAGTCATGGCGGTAATATTCATCGGAATTTCCGATGCCATCTTCGGCCGACCTGAGCCTGTCACAGTAATTCGTTCAATCTGTTCCGCTTTGCTTTTCGCGTCTTCATCTTGCTCAGCTTCTGTTGCCAGCACAGCGCCTGACACTAGCATGGCTGAAATCAACACGCTAAGCTCGCGTTTTTTAAATGGTATCATGCTGCATTTCCTTCCTGTTGCCCGGTTATATTTTTAATTTACAAGCGGTGTAATCCTGCTAAATTGATGATTCAACGCTCGTCCGGTGTTCAGGATTAAACACTTTTTAATTGAGTGTACAGTTAATATCCATAGGTTTAGGCGATAGGTTAAGGTAACCATCATGCAACTCTCATTTGAACAACTGCAGGCATTTTTAACCACAGTCGAGACAGGCAGCTTCTCCGCCGCTGCCCGTAAACTTGGCAAAGCGCAATCATCCATTAGTGGTCTGATCAGCAATTTAGAAATCGATGTCGGCTTCGATGTTTTTGACCGAAGTAAACGCACTCCACCTTTAACCGAAGAGGGGCTGGCACTGCTAAATGATATTAAATCGGTGCTGAAAAGTTACAACAACCTGATGCATCGCATTAATAACCTGAACCAGGATGTAGAAACTGAAATTCGGCTCGCTTTTGATGACATGGCATTGCCCGTTGAGATGATTCTGGATGTTGCCAATGATTTTAAAGAGCAATTCCCTAGCACCTCTTTGCTCTTGCTCAAAGCCAGCCATCAGCAAGGCTATCAACTATTGCAAAATGACCAAGTCGATCTAGCCATAGCCATCAGTCAGGACGATTACCCGGAAGAATGTGCCTTTCGCGGTATTTCGCATGTACACTACGGCACTGTGGTTAGCAAAAACCATCCGCTTGCCAAACTGGAGCAAGTCACCCCTTACGATTTATCGCAATACCGCCATTTGCGTATTACCGATCCCGCCAGTGGCTTTCGCCGCTTCGATGCCGATCTCTCCACCAATATCTGGTTTACCAACAGTTCAACCTTATTGATTCAGGCTGTGCAGCAAGATTTTGGTTGGGCTGAGTTACCATTGAACCTGATCCAGCACCAACTCAAGAGTGGCGAACTGATCAAGCTACCCACCACCCATCAGGCGGTGTCATTCCCGCACTGCGTCGATATGATTTGGAAAAATGAAGGTCCGGTTGGTCAGGGGCTGCAATGGTTGCTGGATCAACTGACGCAGCGAGGTATTGCTTTTACCAAGCAATAACACCTATTTAGGGGTATACCATCGCCAGGCATGCGCCGGTTAGGGAATGGTTGCCTGGCTGCTACATCGTTATAACTGATCACATTGCCCAACAGGGCGTTGTCAGATTTCAGGATGTCGCGATGAACAACACCACATTGACCACCACTGATTTAATCGAGCTGGATAAGCAGCACTTCACTCACCCCTGGACTGTGTTTGATGTCTTTCAACAGCAAGGCGCCTTGCCCATAGCGGAAGCCAAAGGTTGCTATATCACCGATAGTAACGGCAAACGCTATCTCGATGCCGTTGGCGGCTTGTGGTGTACCAATATTGGGCTGGGCCGAACCGAAATGGCCGATGCCATTGCAGAACAGTGTCGTCAGATGGCTTTTGCTAACCCCTTTGTCGATATGACCAATATTCCCGCCACGCAATTAGCGGCCAAGCTGGCTGAACTGGCACCGGGCGACTTAAACCATACCATCTTTACTTGTGGTGGCTCGACCGCGGTCGATAGTTCTTACCGTTTGATCCAATACTACCAGAACTGTCGGGGCAAGCACGACAAAAAGCACATAATTTCCCGCAATAATTCGTATCATGGCTCGACCTACTTATCGATGTCGATTGGCGGCAAGGCCGGTGATCACCCTGCTGAGTTTGATTTTATCAGTGATTTTATTCACCATATTTCTTGCCCCAATTTCTACCGGGCTCCAGCAGGTATGAGTGAAGCAGACTACCTGCAACAGCTGCTGGATGAGCTGGAGCAAAAAATTCTATCGATTGGCCCAGACAAAGTCGCAGCTTTTTATGCCGAGCCTATCTTTGGTGCCGGTGGTGTCATTGTTCCGCCCAAAGGGTACCATCAGGGGACCTGGGCTATTTGCAAAAAATACGATGTGCTTTATGTGTCTGATGAGGTGGTCACGTCTTTTGGTCGCCTAGGGCATTGGTTTGCCTCCTGGGATGTGTTTGGCATCAAGCCCGACATTATTACCACCGCCAAAGGCATTACTTCTGGCTACCAACCTCTGGGTGCCTGCATCTACT
>JAIUMG010000137.1 GCA_022565655.1 Alkalimonas sp. | reverse complement strand
TATAGGCAAAACCAAGCACCTGCCACCAACCTTACTGGCACAGTACAACTTCAATAGCGTGAATGCTGATTTCCGGCCTTTTGTTGGCGCTGGTGTTAATTACACTTGGTTCTTTTCAGAAAAAGCTGCACCTGAACTGAAAGACACCTTGGTCGCCATCGGCGCCGCTCAAGCGAGTGATGACGTGTCTTTATCGCTGAAAAACTCAGTCGGTGTTGCACTGCAGGCCGGTTTTAACTACAAAGTCAGTGACAACTGGAGCCTGCATGCGATGATCGCTTGGGCGGATATTGATACTGATGCGATGGTGAAAATCAACGGCGCTGGTGTGCAACCGGTTGATGTCAGCATCGACCCAACCATCATCATGGTGGGTCTGCGATACAGCTTCCGCTAAGCTGTTCCAAACCTCCTCACCTACTACTCACCTGATTGTATAGTGGAGCAGCTTGGCTGCTCCTTTTTCATTCTAAGATGTTTTACATACTATAGATCCCCCCAATCAGGGCATGACAAGCGCTGATAACTGCTCTACAGTGATTTTAGCTGCCCGCCTTAGCCGATTAATCGTTGGCATCAATAGAAGAATATTGATTTATTCCTCTACACAAGGCTTAATAAGAATAATTTAGTAAAATTACAACCATACATGGGGATGCTATTTTGTCTGATTGGCTGACGATACTACCTGCGATAGTTGCCATAGCCGTGGTGCTGTGGCGTAAAGAAGTGATACTGGCCTTACTGGTGTCGTTGTGCAGTGCTGAACTGCTCTTGTTAGTGCAAGGCGGTGATTTTGGTATCGCCAGTGCGCTGCTGGATGGCCCGGTGCAAACACTGGAACGCATTGTTGGGGTCACCTCCTCTACCGACAACGCCCGCCTGCTGATGTTCTCGTTAATGGTTGGTGCCGTTTTGGCCTATATGCGCTATTCCGGTGGTGTCTCTGCCATGGTAGAGATGTTTGTCAAAAAGGGCATTGCCCGCAATCAACGCCAAACCGGTTTACTAACCTTTGTTATTGGTATCATGGTGTTTATTGAATCCAACTTAAGCTCACTGACCGCTGGTATTACTGCCCGGGGTTTATTCGATAAATTTAAAATGAGTCGGGCCAGATTGGCCTACATCATCGATAGTACCAGCGCTCCTATTTGTATTTTAATCCTGCTTAATGGCTGGGGGGCTTATATTCTTGGCTTGGTGGCCATGTACCCGCTGGAAAAAAGCACCGTAGCCGTGCTGATTGGGACCATTCCGTTTAACTTTTACGCCATCATCACGCTGTTGGTGGTGTTGTTTACCATTATCAGCGGCAAGATCTATGGCCCGATGCGTCAATCTGAACGCGATCTAAATACATTGGATAAACACACCGAGCTGGAAATCGCGCCCAGCCATCCGTCTTTTATGCTGGTGCCACTGCTGACGCTGGTATTTGCTATGGTTGGCTTTATGATGTGGACCGGCAACGGCAGCCTGGTTGATGGCTCTGGCTCGAAATCAGTGCTCTATGCCACTACCCTCGCCTGCTTGGTTGCCTACAGCATGATGCTCATAAGCCGTCGTTTCAGTCATAAAGAGCTGGTTGGTATTGGCTTTAAAGGCATGAATGAACTGCTGCCACTGGTGACCATCGTGCTGCTCTCACTGGCGCTTGGTGCCAGCCTTCGTCAACTGGGTACCGGTGATTTTATTGCCTCTATCGTCAGCGATGCCATGCCACTCTTTCTGATCCCGGCTTTGCTGTTTCTCGCTGGTGGTTTAATTTCATTTACCACCGGTACCTCCTGGGGCACCTTTGCCATTTTAATCCCGATAGGCATGCCAATGGTCATGGTACTGGGGCTACCGCCAGAATTGGTGCTAGCCGCCATTTTAAGTGGCGGGGTCTTTGGCGACCATTGCTCCCCTATTTCCGATACCACCGCCGTCAGTTCGGTGGCGGCGGGGTGTGACTTATTAGAACACGTAAAAACCCAGCTGCCTTATGCACTGTTCAGCGGCTTACTGGCCTTACTGGCGTTTTTACTCAGCGGATGGATCATGATTGGATGAAAAAATTAACCGCAACCTGCTGCGCTGCCGGCGCTCTGTTATTGAGTGCTTGCGCCAGCCACACCGATGCTCCGGCCCTAGATCCCAGCCAGCAACCGGCTGATTTTTACGATATGGCTGAATTGATACCAAAGGCCGAGTTTCATATCGCTTACTTTGGGCCACATAATTTTGTTGGCAGCAAGGTCGATGGTTACGAAGCGAATAAATGTTATCTGCAAGCTGATGCTGCCTATGCCTTACAGCGAGTCTGGCAACAAGCCTGGCAGCAGGGTTATAACCTGCGGATTTTCGATTGCTACCGGCCGCAGCGAGCGGTGGATCATTTTGTCCGTTGGTCAAAAGATCTGGCCGATACCCGCACCAAAGCCGAGTTTTACCCGAATTTAGCCAAGGACGAACTGGTCGGTCAGTACATTGCTGCCCAATCCGGCCATAGCCGGGGTAGCACAGTGGATCTGACGCTAACCCGCAAGCTGGAACACGGCAACTATCAGGCGCTGGATATGGGAGGCCCCTTTGATCTGTTTGATCCGGTTTCCAATGTAGATAACCCCAGCATCACGGCTGAGCAGCGGGCCAACCGACAACAACTGATTGATTTCATGGCTGCAGAAGGCTTCTCCGTCTACTCTATGGAGTGGTGGCACTTCACCCATATGCCACCTGCGTATCCGGATACCTATTTCGATTTTCCAGTTCGTTAAGCTGTATGCAGACCCTGCTAAAACAGGCGATGGCTTTGACCTAAGGGTTAAAGCCATCGCCTGAACCGATAGTTAATAACTTTGCTGTTATTGCATTCCTATCAATAATCGATGGTATGTTCATTCGCAAGGTGAAATGCATTGTCTATTCATTATTTACCCGTTACCGAAATCCTGCAGCGGTTTCGTGATCAAAGTCTATCGCCTGTCGAGCTGATGCAGGCTTATCAACGCCGGATCAACGCATTCGATCCAACATTAAATGCATTTACCAGCCAATTTTTCGATGATGCTCTGCTGCAAGCGTCTCAGGCCGAACAACTCTGGCAACAACAAAGTGCCAAACCTCTATCTGGCCTGGCCGTTGCTATTAAAGATGAAACCTACATTGAAGGCCAAATCACCACCAATGGCTCCCGTTTACTGACGGAAGCCATGGCAACCACCACCGACCCGGTCCCAGCCAGGCTGCTACAGGCTGGCGCCATTGTGCATGGCCGAACGACCACCCCAGAGTTCTCAACTGCAGGTGTGACCTGGTCTGAATTATGGGGCGTCAGCCGCAACCCATGGAACCCAGCCATCAGTTGTGGTGGCTCCTCTGGCGGTTCCGCTATTGCGGTTGCCACCGGTATGTGCAGCTTTGCCAATGGTACCGATATCGGCGGCTCGGTGCGGATCCCAGCAGCCTTTTGTGGCCTTTATGGCTACAAGCCGCCGCATGGCCGGGTACCGGAAATCAGCCCATATAACATTGATCCCTACTGCCACCACAGCTTACTGACCCGCACTCTGGATGATCTATTGCTGTTGTATCCGTTTATTAAAGGGCCTGATTGGATCGACTCGCACTCCTTTATCCCGGATGAAAACCCACAATTAACGCCACGAAAACCCTTGCAACAACTGAAGGTCGCATTATCACCCACCTTAGGGTTTTATCAGGTCGCCGACGATATCCGCCGCGAGCTGGACAATACCGCTAAGCAATTACGGCAACTTGGTATTCAGGTCGATTTGGTCGAGCCGGCCTGGGATGAGCGCGTGATTGAAACGGCGAAAATTCATCAACGGGCCTTAATGGGCATGACGTTAAAGCACGCTTTTGGCGCACCAGACACCCGCAAACAATTGACCTCGTATGCTCAAAACTATCTGGCAATGGTCGATCAACTAACGGTTGAAGATATTTTTCAGGCCAACCTGCACAGCTGCAGTATGTGGGATGCCTTAGCGGTTATTTTCCGCGATTATGATTTATTAATCTGCCCTACGCTGGCCACCAGCGAAGTGCCTGCTAATTTTGATTACAGTAAAGATCAGATGCATATCAATGGTCAGCAAGTGGATGCCAACAAAGGTTGGTTTATGACCTATCCGTTCAATACGCTGGGCCAATGCCCGGTGCTGTCGATGCCAAATGGTTTTTGTGACAATGGAGTGCCAAGTTCGGTGCAGATCGTGGGCCGCCCTTATCAGGAAGCCGATGTATTTCAGTTGGCCAAAGCGCTCAGTGACACTGTGGCAAAAGATTTTTATACCACCACGTTTCCGCAGCTTTAACTAACCTGACAGAGCCGGATGGTTGGTGTACTTACGCAACAGCAGCAGGGATGCTGCGGAGGCTGAAAGGACACAGGGATGTGCTCCTTGAAGCCGGAGGAGTAAGTATTCCAGCCAGCCGGCTTTTACACTGATGTTAATGGTTCAGCTGTATCCACTGAACCACCCTGCCATCACGTTCAATATATCTCTGGTAAAGCTTAACGCAGAACCAACAAAGAGCACTTGGCATTGCTGATCATCGCCGTGGTGGTACTGCCTAAGAAGAACTGACGAATACGGCTATGGCCGTAAGCGCCCATCACCATCAAGTCGATGTTGTGCTCTTGCTGATACTGATGCAATACCGTATCCGGCTCGCCAGCAACAATAGCAACCGTCACCTCGAACCCTTCAGAGCGCAGTTTATCTGCCGCTTCATTCATTTGAGCGCGGGCCGCTTCTACATCGGCCCCTGCCATCACTAGGTGGCAAGGCAAGCCTTTACACAGCGGGCTTTCAGCCAGCATGGTCATGCTTTTAGCGGCGGTTTCGCTGCCGTCATAGGCCAGCATCAGACTTTTTGGTTCAATAAACTGCTGTTGGGTCAGCAAAATAGGTTTATGCATGCTGCGGATCAAACCTTCCACATGCATGCCCAGCTGGCCATGAGCTTCGGCGCTGCTGAAACCCCGCTTACCCAGTACCAGCAAGCGAATTTCATCTTCCAGCTCCAGCAAGCTTTGCACAAACTGACCATGCCGCAGTCGTTCGTCTACTTTCTCAATACCTGCAGCTTCGGCCCGGCTCTTCGCCGCATCCAGCATGACACGACCACGCTCCAGTGCCAATTTGGCGTGCTTCTCATCCAAATCTGCTAATTGCTCCAGCAAAATTTCCTGCGAACCCAAGCCGATGGTACCGCTTAAATCTGGCGTATTGGTGTGTTGTGCCCGGTCCAGAATATGCAGCATGGATAAAGCTGTACCCAGCCGCTTGGCAGCCCAGACGCTGTAATCACACACAGCTTCGGCATAAGGCGACGCATCAATACAAGCCATTACTTTTTTTGTCATTGTTTTTCTCCTAGTGGCCCATCAGTTTTTCGACCGCATCCGGACGATTGTGGACAGCAAACTTATCCACCAGAGTCGCGCTGGCCTCATTCAGACCAATCAGCTCTACCTCGGTTCCTTCGCGGCGGAACTTAATAACCACTTTGTCCAGCGAACTGATCGCTGTTATATCCCAAAAATGCGCCCGGCTTAAATCAATGCGTACTTTTTCGACCGCGTCTTTAAAATCAAAAGCACCGATAAACTGCTCAGACGATGAGAAAAATACCTGCCCCACCACCTGATAAGTACGCTCATGGCCGTCTTCCGACAAACTAGAGCCGATATAGAGAATACGGCCCACTTTGTTGGCAAAAAACAAAGCACTAAGCAAGACACCAACCAGTACACCATAAGCCAGGTTATGCGTAAATACCACTACCACCACGGTGGCAATCATCACCACACTGGAGCTCTTCGGGTTGGTTTTTAAATCCTTCACCGAACTCCAGTTAAAGGTACCGATTGATACCATAATCATCACCGCCACCAACGCAGCCATCGGGATCAGGCCGACCCAGGTATCCAAAAACACTACCATCACCAGCAAAATAACACCCGCAAGTAAGGTGGATAAGCGAGTACGACCACCGGATTTCACATTAATAATCGACTGACCAATCATGGCACAACCGGCCATACCACCAATCAGGCCTGAACCCAGATTGGCTACGCCTTGCCCTACACACTCGCGGTTTTTGTCGCTGCTAGTATCGGTTAAATCATCGACAATAGTAGCTGTCATCAGAGATTCCAAAATACCGACCACGGCTAATGCCAAGGAATAAGGGAAAATAATGGCTAAGGTTTCAAAGTTAAGTGGGACTTCTGGCCACAGGAATACCGGTAAGCTATCTGGCAACTCGCCCATATCCGCCACCGTGCGAATATCCATGCCAAAGTACATAAGCCCCCAAGTCGGCATAAAATTTCTTATTCGCATTAGCTTTTACAAACTGTATCAACCCTAAATTAAATTAGCCAACTTTTATGACTCTAAAACAACCTAACTATATCTTACCCTGAAGAACCTTTTAATCTGCTTGGCAGAAATGTGATTTTTCTAGATCACAACTGGCTCTTTCTTTTCACAACAACTGGCTCTACCGCCAACCTGCCATCAATGCAAAGGTAAGTTGCCTACTTTTCATACAGGACAACTTTTATGAAAAATCACTTATTCACCCTTGGTTTGCTACTGCTAGCTTCAGCGCTGCCTAATGTTGTTTCAGCCTCAGTTGTGTTTGAGGAAGATTTTCAAACCGGCCAGTACAATGACTGGCAACTAAGCGGTTTGGGTTCGGATAGCGCCAATGATTACTTTGGCAATGTGTCGCTGCGCCTTGATGGTCTGCGTACCGCTGAAATGCATTTATCTACCAGCGGCTATCAACAAGTTCAGTTGAGCATGGATCTAGCCGCACTCTATCTAATACCCGGTGATTTTTGTCATGCTGAGTATTCGGTGAATGGCGGCCAAAGCTGGCAGACCGTGGTCACGCTCGGTGCTGGTCAGGCTAATGGCAACTTCACTACTGGTGGCATCGCGTCCGGTCTGGATAATCAGCAGGATCTACGACTTCGATTTCGTGCTTACACCTTGTACGGCAACTACTGCTACGGCGATAATGTATTGCTAAGTGGAGTCACCGAGCCGGGTAGTATCTTGCTGCAAGAAGACTTCCAATCCGGCAGTTATCCGGCCTGGAGCATGAGTGGTTTGGGTTCTGATCAAATCAACCTGTATGCGGGCAATTACTCAATGCGGTTGGATGGCTTGCGTCAGGGGGTATTGGAGGTATCCACCGAAGGCTACCAACAGGTACGCCTGAGCATGGATCTGGCTGCCTTGTATCTGGTGTCAGGCGATGTATGCCACGCCGAGTACTCGACCGATCAAGGGCAAAGCTGGAATAGCCTGCTTACGCTGGGCCATACTCAGGCCGATGGCAACTTTCGCAGTCAGAGCGTACAACAAGGTCTGGATGATCGCCAGTTGCTGCTGCGCTACCGGGCCTATACGCTGTATGGCCATTACTGCTACGGCGACAATGTCGAGTTAACCGGCACACCAATAGATACAACCCCTCTGCCGCAGCTAAATTTTAGTGGCCAAACGCAGTTTACGGATACCCAAACAGGCCAAAGCTCTGTGCAAAGCTACACCATCAGCAATACCGGTTCTGCTACGCTGGAACTACAGCAAATCAGCCTGACAGGTGAAGCGTTCAGCCTGACCGAAGATAGCTGTTCCTCGCAAAGCCTGATCCCAACAGCCAGCTGTCAATTCACGGTGGATTTTACACCCAACACAGCGGATCTCTTTCAAGCCACATTAAGCGTGCCATCCAATGCACCCGATACGCCCTTTTCCAGCCAATTATCTGGTGTAGGCATAGTCGATAACGGCGATCCAAATTGCGACTACGATTGTCTGGATGGTAACGGTCAGGTCAACCGCAGTGCTCTGGGCTATACCCAACTGATGAGCACCGCTCAGGGGCAACTGGTCAATTACAGCCATTATGCCGTCCCAACTCAGGCAGCAAACCCTGAGCATCAATTCAGTGGTACACTCAGCCTGACGATTACAACCGGTGTGTTCAGCGAACAAGGCACCAATCTGGCTAGTGCCTACACCTCACCAGATACCCTGCCGGCTTTTGAGTTCGAATTTGTGCAAAAAGGCACCCATTTTCTGCCGGTGCAACGTCAGTTGATCCAAAGCGGGCACCCATCTTGGGATTACATTTTGCTGCCAGGCCAGGTGTGGCAAGAAGCTGGCGATCAGGGCTATAGCCGTGTGGCCTTGCCGTTTGCGTTGCAAGAGGTCAATGCCAACTGCATTCATAATGGCGTGATGACCTTTTTGTTTAAAGAAGACGGCTCTGTATCCAATCTGGCTTATCAGATTGCGCAGGAAACCTGTCAGTACTTCAAGTTTAATCTGCATGGCAAGCTGACCGCCAGTTATCAACCTCATGCTATCGCCGATGAAGCCAGCATCGTGCAAAGCTACTTGCAAGAGCAGGCGCAACGGATCCCGCAGAAGTCACTGACTGAGCTGGCCAGCGATTATCCGGCAGCCAACCTGAATCTGGCAACCATTGGCAGCGAAC
>JAIUMG010000136.1 GCA_022565655.1 Alkalimonas sp. | reverse complement strand
ACTGTTACTGCGACAAGATGGCGTCTATGCCATGCTGCGACCATGGCCTAAGCTGGCCTGCCGGTGCTATGCCTTGGCGCATGATATCCACGCCCGGGCATTAACCGCCCCCTCTCACTGGCAGCCTATTAATGACCAGCAATGGGTTGAACTGGCTGCTCAGGCTGAACAGGTGGTGTTATGTCCGAAATTGTAGTGAATGGTATAACGTACTCACTCGACAAGCATGGCTACTTGGCTGATAGCAGCTTATGGAACCCGGCTATAGCAGAGTGCTTTGCCGAACTCGAAGGCATCGCACTGAGCGAGGCTCATTGGGAGGTAGTGAATTTTGTGCGCGACTTTTACCAGCAGCACCATACCTCTCCGGCCATTCGTTTACTGGTGAAGGCCATGGCACAGCACTACGGCGCAGAGAAAGGCAGTAGTAAATATTTGTTTATGTTGTTCCCGGATGGGCCAGCGAAACAGGCAACCCGGATCGCCGGGTTACCAAAGCCTGCGCGCTGCTTGTAAGCTCAAAACGACTCGCGCCAGATCCCTACCAAAGCTTCCGCAAAAAACACCACCGCCAGCAGGATGATGCCAAGCACCAACAGCCGGTAAAGCCAGGAGCGTATCCTGGCCGTAACCCTTGGATCGGGCCGCGATGCTTGCAGGCGTTTTCGCTTTTTACCTGCTTTAGGCGGTGTAGGCTTAGGATCCATAGCTTCTCGTTAACGCCTTTAGTTACCTGCTTGCAGCACCGTCAGGCCATTCATGTAAGGCTGTAAAGCCGTTGGGATCAACACAGAACCATCGTCTTGCTGGTAATTTTCCAACAAGGCCACCAGAGTGCGACCAACGGCCAAACCAGAACCATTCAAAGTGTGCAGTAACTCCGGCTTTTTGCCTTCGGCTAACCGGAAGCGCGCTTGCATGCGGCGTGCCTGGAAATCTCCCATATTGCTGCAGGATGAAATTTCACGGTAAGCTTTTTGTGATGGTAGCCATACCTCCAAGTCATAGGTCTTGCAGGCACCAAAGCCCATATCACCGGTACAAAGCAGCATGACACGATAAGGAAGCTCTAACAACTGCAAGACTTTCTCAGCATGTGAGGTCAATTCTTCCAGCGCGGCCATGGAGTGATCAGGGTGTACCAACTGGACCAGCTCAACCTTATCAAACTGATGCTGACGAATTAAGCCTCGAGTATCCCGGCCATAGGAACCAGCCTCGCTGCGAAAGCACGGGGTATGGGCCGTCATTTTAACCGGCAGCTCTGCCAAATCAAAAATATGGTCACGCGCCAGGTTGGTCAGCGGTACTTCCGCGGTTGGGATCAAAGCCATGCCCTGGCCTTCTTCAGTCGCAGGTTTAGTATGAAACAGATCAGCACCAAATTTCGGCAATTGCCCAGTACCATACAGGCTATCGTGATTCACCAGATAGGGTACATACATTTCGGTGTAACCGTGCTCAGTGGTATGCAAATCCAGCATAAACTGCGTCAGAGCCCGGTGCAGACGAGCGATCTGCCCACGCATCACCACAAAACGCGAGCCAGATAACTTCACCGCACTTTCAAAATCCAGGCCTTTATCCAGCGCTTCACCCAAGTCGACGTGATCTTTCGGCTCAAAACCGAGCTCGGCCGGTTCCAAGTGACGGCGAACTTCGACATTGGCTGCTTCATCGGCGCCTTGTGGTACCGAGGCATCCGGCAAATTGGGAATGCTCAGACTGATTTGTTCCAGCTCAGTCAGCAGTTGGTCCAGCTCACTTTTAGCAGCATCAAGTTGATCGCCAAGGCCAGAGACCTCTTGCAACAACGGAGTAATGTCTTCACCACGGGCTTTGGCCTGGCCGATCTCTTTTGACCGGCTGTTACGCAGGTTTTGCAGCTCTTGTGTTTTCACCTGCAAACTGCGGCGGCGCTCTTCCAAGGCCGACAACGTGGCAACATCCAGCGGAAAGCCCCGGCTTGCCAATCGTTCAGCGGTTTGCGTTAATTCTGCTCGTAAAAACTTTGTATCCAACATAATTGTATTCTGACTTTCGGTTGGGCGGCTAGTGAGATCGACGGACGCTAGCCGGTGATGATTATTCTTAGGTTATTGTATCATTCCCGATAACGTTTGTTCGGACTTTGTGCATCCAATTGCTGCAAGTAGCGCATTTTTTCAGCAAGCTGTTTTTCCAAACCACGATCTGCGGGCTGGTACAGCTGTAAATCGCGTAACGCATCCGGTAAATAGCATTCACCGGCGGCATAGGCCCCCTCTTCATCATGCGCGTAGCGATACTCGGCACCAAAGCCCTGCGCTTTCATCAGCTCGGTCGGAGCATTACGTAAGTGATGCGGCACGTCATGATCGGGCTCAGTGCGAGCCAGTCGCTGCATTTGTTTAAAAGCGGTATAGACCGCATTACTTTTGGGTGCCAACGCCAGGTAAATGGTAGCCTGAGCAATGGCGCGCTCGCCTTCAGCGGGCCCAACCCGTTGAAAGGTATCCCAGGCATTGAGTGCCAGCGTTAAGGCTCTTGGGTCGGCATTACCGATGTCTTCACTGGCGATGGCCAACAGCCGTCGGGCAACATACAGCGGATCGCCACCACCTTCTAAAATACGGCAAAACCAATACAAGGCCGCATCAGGTGCTGAGCCACGTACTGATTTATGAAAGGCCGAAATTAAGTCATAGAATTGATCGCCTTGATTATCAAAGCCAGGTAATTTTCGTGGCACCAGCTGTCGCACCAGTTCAGCCGATATCTGCTCTTGCTGACCAGATGCGGTACTGTATTCAGCGATAAGTTCAAGTAAGTTCAGTAACTGGCGCGCATCGCCATTGGCCAGTTGCAGCAACAGGCTTTCAGCCTCGGGCATCAGCTTGAGTGCCTGGCGGCCAAGACCAAGCTCGGTATCGGTCAGGGCCCGTTGCATCAAGGGTTTTAGTTCATCCTCGGTCAGCTTATTCAATACGCAGACACGAGCCCGCGATAAAATGGCGTTGTTCAGTGCAAACGACGGGTTCTCCGTGGTCGCGCCGATGAAGATAATGGTGCCATCTTCAATATGCGGCAAAAAAGCATCCTGCTGGCTTTTATTAAAGCGGTGCACTTCATCCACAAACAGCAAGGTACGCTTTTGCCACTGCTGCTGGCGATCTTTGGCGGTTTGAATGGCATCGCGAATGTCCTTGATACCTGAGGTGACCGCAGACAATTTTTCCAGTTCAGCATCGGCATGACTGGCGATAATTTCTGCCAGAGTGGTTTTGCCGGTGCCTGGTGGCCCCCATAGGATCAGCGAATAAATAGTGCCTTGTTCAATCGCCTGCCGCAACGGCAAGCCTGGTGCCAGCAGATGTTGCTGCCCGACATAATCTTGCAAGCTGGCAGGACGCATCCGCGCCGCCAGGGGGCGAAAATCATTGCCAAAATCGAATCCGGGGGTCGTCATTACCGCTGATCGTCTATATCAACATCTGCTGGCGGCACGAATTGAAAGTGCTCAGGGCTAAAGGCACTGATATCGGTATCGAGCTTATCAAAGCGAAACACGCTTAGCTGACCATTTAAGTCCCTGACTTGCATTTCAGTAAGCACATCGTCGATAAAAAACAGTTCCAGCTGCTGGACCGGGCTGGACAGATCCAGCGCCATGATCTGATAGCCCTTGGCGGTGGACTCAATACGATAGTGTTGCCACAGCTCATGGTCATCCGACATCAGCAAAGCAAAAGGGGTGCGCTGCAATTCTTCTCTGGCATCAAATAAGGTCACTTGCTCCAGCAACTCATTGTAAAACCACAAGGAGGTGCCATCACCCACAAATAAAATGGGCTCAGGCGACTGCATGGCATAACGAAATTTACCCGGTTGCAGTAACCACAACTCCCCTTCACCTTCCTGCACCAGCTCCTGTTGCATATCGTATACTCGCTGCTGGAAGCTGGCATGAAAATGCGCTATGCGCTCTAACTGCTGGCGTAAGGCATCGCTCGCTTCTGGCTGAGCAGCAATCGCAGTCGAACTGCTCAGCAAACAGAGTAGTGCAATCAATCGTTTCATGAATTCCCCTTTGGTGGCGGTAGCGCAATGACTTCACGGTTGCCGTTATGGCCCGGTGAGCTGACAATGCCACTGTGTTCCATTTGCTCGACCAAACGTGCCGCCCGGTTGTAGCCAATGCGAAAGCGTCGCTGCACACCAGAGACCGAGGCACGGCGACTTTCGGTAACAAAGGCAACGGCTTGATCGTACAGCGGATCAGCCTCACCATCATCTCCTTCGATGCTTTCACCCGGCAATAAGTTCTCTTCGGTGGTTTCACCGCTTAAAATTTCAGCAACATACTTGGGTTGACCACGACGTTTCCAGTCAGCCACCACCGCATGCACTTCATGATCATCGACAAAAGCGCCATGCACCCGGTTGGGCACACCTGAGCCTGGCGGTAAATACAGCATATCGCCCTGCCCCAGCAAACTCTCAGCACCTTGTTGGTCCAGAATCGTTCTGGAGTCAATTTTTGAGCTGACCTGAAAGGCGATTCGGGTCGGAATATTGGCTTTAATCAAACCGGTAATCACATCCACCGATGGCCGTTGTGTCGCCAGGATCAGATGAATACCCGCCGCCCGTGCTTTTTGGGCAATCCGGGCGATTAATTCTTCGACTTTTTTACCGACGATCATCATCATGTCAGCAAATTCGTCGATCACCACCACAATGGCCGGCAGCTTCTCAAGCAGCGGTGCTTCGTCTTGCATGTCATCCGAAGGTTTCCACAACGGATCTTTCAATGGCGTTCCGGCGGCTATGGCTTCTTTGACCTTGGCGTTGTAGCCCTTAAGATTACGAACACCAAGCGCAGACATTAACTTGTAACGCCGCTCCATCTCACCGACACACCAGCGCAGGCCATTGGCCGCATCCTTCATGTCGGTGACCACTTCAGTCAGCAAATGCGGAATGCCTTCGTAAATAGACAGCTCCAACATCTTGGGGTCGATCATCAGGAAACGTACGTCATCAGGCGTCGATTTGTAGAGAATACTACAAATCATCACATTCACCCCTACCGATTTACCTGAACCCGTAGTACCGGCTACCAATAAATGCGGCATCTTGGCCAGATCGGCGATCATGGCCTTACCGGCAATATCCTTACCCAGCACCATGGTCAGCGGAGAACGCGATTGTTCGAAGATGCTGTCCCCTATAACTTCCGACAGACGGACAATTTCACGGTGTTTATTCGGCAACTCCAGGCCAATAAAAGATTTGCCTGGGATCACTTCAACCACCCGTACACTAATGGCCGACAAGGAACGCGCTAAGTCTTTCGACAAACCGGTAATTTTGCTGACTTTAACGCCAGGTGCCAAATCCAGTTCAAAGCGAGTGACCACCGGGCCTGGGTGCACCCCCACCACCTTGGCTTCCACATTAAAGTCGAGCAGTTTGGCTTCAACCAAACGCGATACCCGCTCTAGATCGGCCGGATCAATGGGGTTTTCAGCTTTATCTGGTCGATCCAACAATTCGAGGCCTGGTAGCTCCGTAGCTGGCAACGGCTCCAATAGCTCGTCGTCTTCATCGTCCAGGTTGGGCTCAACCGCTGGTGCAGTTGGCTGCTTTAATTGGGTATGACGCAACGTTTTCTCAATTTGTTCGGGCAGTTCCGGTTCATCCACGGCGCTAAAAGAAAGCGAGTCATCGGCCAGATCATCCACACTGTAGAATGCCCGGGCTTCGGTTTGTTCATTCAGGGGCTTCACCGGCAACACCGAGGGGGCTTTTTTACTGATACGTAGCGCTGGCTGCGTCGCTTCTTCCTCGTTCAAACTTTCTTTGTAATCCTGGCTGTCTTCCACTTCCTGCTGATGTTGCTGCCATTTTTGCTGCAGTAAACTTGGCAACTGGAACAGCCAACAGCCCGCTTGCCAAACCCAGGCACCAATGGCATCCATCACGGTAAACCAGGAAATGCCGGTCATCAAGGTGAGTCCGGTGGCAAACAAACACAATAATAATAAGGTGGTACCCACGAAGTTCAGGTAGGGCAGCAACAAGCCACTGAAGATATCCCCCACTACCCCACCGGATGAAAAGTAGTAAATATCGTTAAAGTTCATGCTGCTGATGGCGGTCGCGCTGATGAGGGTCAGCAACAGACCAATCAGCCGTAAACCCAGGATCAGATAATCCAGCTCCAGTACATGATGAAAGCGTTTAAAAAACAGATAGCCTGCACCGGCCACCAATACCGGGACCAGATAAGCAATCCAGCCAAAGGCGAATAACAACAAATCGGCCATCCAGGCGCCAACCGGCCCAGCATAGTTGGCTACATCCTGTTGATAACCTGCTTGCGACCAGCTGGGATCGGCCGGATTGAATGACATCAGTGCCAGCAACATAAAGGCTGCCAACCCGCAAAACAGGATCAAACCGACTTCCAGCAATCGCTGAACGCCATTTAGGTTAAAGATGGATATCCGTGGCAAAAGCAACGCCTCACTTTTTCGTATCAATGGTTTTGGTGGTTCTGCCAAGAAAGATACCAGACTGCACACCTTCGTGCATCTGTTTGACGGCTGCCTTGCAGAAAAAGCCACCATATTTGCTAGTTTTAGCACAACCAAGCTGAACGGAACCTTGCTGGCGGTCAGGGTTTAATAAAATTACTTTGCTTGACTTCTTCCATCACCACATAGGTTCGGCTTTCCCGCACACTGGGTAAACGCAGTAAGGTCTCCCCTAATAGCTCACGGTAAGCGGCCATGTTGGACACCCGGGTTTTCAGTAAAAAATCGAAGCTGCCCGATACCAGATGGCACTCCTGTATCTCATCCAGCTTTTGTACGGCTTTGCTAAATTCATCAAAATCTTCCGGTGAGGTTTTGCTCAGGGTTATTTCCACAAACACCAGCAGCGCCGCCCCGACTTTAATCGGGTCGACTAAGGCGGTATAGCCCAAAATATACTGTTCACTCTCAAGCTTGCGTACTCGCTCTAGGCAAGGAGTGGGGCTTAAGCCTATGCGTTTGGCCAGTTCTACGTTCGAAACCCGGCCATCCCGCTGAAGTTCAGCTAAAATCTTACGATCAGTACGGTCGAGTTTTTTGATGCTTTTACTTTGCGAAAACATGCAGTGAAATATTCTTTAAAATAGGCTATTAATGAAACTTTAAACTACTTTCAAGCTTAAAAACAACCATTAATTTCTCAAAATTAGCTATATACTAGCACCAAATTTTACCACCCTACAGTAAGGCAACTAACATGTTAATTGGTATCCCAAAAGAGATTAAAAATCACGAGTATCGTGTCGGTATGACCCCTGCCAGTGTTCGTGAAGTAATTCAACACGGTCATCAGGTCTGCGTTGAGCATCATGCTGGTATTGGTATTGGCTTTACCGATGAAGATTATCAGGAAGCGGGTGCCGAAGTTCTGGCCACTGCCGCTGAGGTCTTTGCCAAAGCCGAGATGATCGTTAAAGTGAAAGAGCCACAAGCGGTTGAGCGCGCCATGCTGCGTGATGGGCAGATTTTGTTCACCTACCTGCACCTGGCGCCGGATTTACCACAAACGGAAGATCTGATCAAAAGCAAAGCCGTTTGCATCGCCTATGAAACCGTGACTGACAACAAAGGTGGTTTGCCATTGCTGGCTCCGATGTCTGAAGTGGCTGGCCGTATGTCGATCCAGGCTGGTGCTCGTGCTCTGGAAAAATCCTGTGGTGGTTTAGGCATGCTATTAGGTGGCGTGCCTGGTGTTGCTCCGGCTAAAGTGGTTGTCATTGGTGGTGGCATGGTTGGCACCAATGCAGCACAAATGGCCTTGGGCTTGGGTGCCGATGTTACGGTACTGGATCGCAGTGTTGATGTATTGCGCCGGATTAACGTGCAATTCAATGGTGCCGTTAAGGCGGTCTACTCCACTGCAGACGCACTGGAAAAAGAAGTACTGGCTGCTGATCTGGTGATAGGTGGTGTACTGGTGGCCGGGGCCGCAGCTCCTAAGCTGGTGACTGCCGAGCATATCAAGCGCATGAAGCCAGGCGCGGCCATTGTTGATGTCGCCATTGACCAGGGCGGTTGTGTCGAAACATCCAAAGCGACCACGCATGCCGATCCAACCTACATTGTTGATAACGTCGTGCATTACTGCGTGGCGAATATGCCTGGTGCCGTGCCGCGCACTTCAACCTTTGCACTGAATAATGTCACCCTGCCGTACATCATTCGTTTAGCCAATAAAGGCTATAAGCAAGCCTTGTTGGACGATGAGCACCTGATGAACGGTTTGAATGTCTACCGTGGTCAGGTCACCAATCAGTATGTGGCTGACGCACTGAAGTTTGATTTTGTTGACCCGAAAGTAGCTGTTCGCGGTTAATCAAAGGCTCGCAACAAAAAAGCCCGGCTTGTCATAAGCCGGGCTTTTTTTATGGTGTTCGTCAACTCAGATGATTGAGCGGCTACTTAAGCTGCTGCCACAAATAGCTGTACTCCAATGCCGACATCCGGGCGGTTTGCCGGTTGTCGCTGGCACCGGCATGGCCCCC
>JAIUMG010000135.1 GCA_022565655.1 Alkalimonas sp. | reverse complement strand
GGCTCCTCTTTATAACCGCGGGGCGAAGGTCGCAAATCCGGCTCCCGCAACCAACTTAGAAGCCAGCATTTAGCTGGTTTTTTTGTGCCTACAATTCGGTAGGCCCGTCGATTGTCGGTTCGCTCTTCATAAGCTCCGCGGGGCTCCCGCAACCAACATAGAAGCCAGCATTAAGCTGGTTTTGTATGTTGGGAATAAAACCTTCTAGATATTGTAAAAACAACAAGCCGGCGATGGCCGGCTTGTTAAGGATTTCATGTGAATTGGGTTAGAAGGTGGGTGATTGCTACCAGAGGAAAGATGATCTGTCTGGAATCATCTGGGAGGGCAGCAGCAATCACCCATAACGGTTTCAGAGCTACGCGGTTACCACCGCGCGCTCTGTATCACAAGGCTATCAGAAGACAGCGCGGACGCTAAGCGCATAACGCCGGTCAGTGGTGAAGCTTAATGCATCGGTTCTGACCCCTTCCTGGTTCATCTGATATTGAGTTCTGGTTTCCGTTCTCAGCAGGTTGCTGCCTTCAATACCAACTTTCCAGTTATCGTTAATGCTGTAATACAAGCTGGCGTCCATCATGCCTGAAGCTCTGGCAAAGGCCGGTACGTATTCTTCAGACTCACGTAAAGTCAGCAGGTACTCTGAGCGCCAGGTGTATGCCAGACGGAATGAAATATCCTCGTATTCATACATACCAACAATATTCATATTTTTGTCTGAGTAGCCTTGCAAGGGTAGCCCACTGAATACACGGAAGGTATTCCGGTTATCGGCTATGCGGTTACCGGCTTCATCAAAGCCCAAAGTTCCCTCTGAGATTTCATTCGGATCTTCCAGCCCACTTTGATCGATGTAGGTGAAGTTAAACTGCAAGCCTAAACCGCTCCAGGCACCTGGCAGCATGTCATAGAATTGCGAGTACGAGAACTCTACCCCACGAAGTGTACCAGAGCCGGTGTTGGCCGGGCCGTAAGCAGACACATTGTACGTTTCGCCAGCGTATTCCACATCAAGTTCAAAGGAGCGGTTGCGAATGATGTTATCCAAGCGCTTATGGAATACCCCGACGGCCAGGAAGCCAGCAGGCGCGAAATACCATTCAGTGGTTAAATCCACATTAATGGATTCTTCAGGCTCCAGATACGGGTTGCCTGACAAACCAGTCACGGTTATATCATCAAGCCCAACAACCGGGTTGGTCTCTTCATCATAATCAGCGCCTGGCGTCTGTAAACGACGGGTGTAATCCAAATCAAGTAAGCTGATGTTACGAGTATCCAACAAGCTAGGGAAATACAGCCCTTTTGAGGCCGCAAAGCGCACCACCACATCATCGGCCACACCAAAGTTCAGGTTTAAGCTGGGTAAGATGGTGCTGTAGTCTGTCCCTTTTACGGTACTTAACTGAGACTCACCAGAAGCAAGGTCAAAGTAACGCTTGTACTCAGGTTGCTGCATGACGTTGTACAGCGATGTTCCTGGGTCTCCTCGATTGGTCTCCAACGGCTGTACAAAAGCTCCGGTTGATTCCAGCTTATAATTGACATAACGCAAGCCGACATTACCTTTAATCGGTATATCAAAATCAATGATGTCGAAGTCACCCCGAACATAAAGCTCTGTGCGCTTTTCATTGGATGAACTGATGTTGTGAGCCGCAAACGGGCCGTCAACACGACCAGGCTTATCGGTATAAGGCACGTAAACACCGGTACAGACGCCATCATTGGCGGCACTGCTAGTGGCATTGTGCCAGCCATCACGGCAGCCCTGTCGCAAAGATTCTGCATAGTTTCTAACCAAATCCATTCTCGGGAATAAGAAGTTATTCACATCACCTAGCAACACGTTGCCATGGTAATAGTCCGAGAAGTCGACCCGCTCAAACAGCTCAGGGCGATTGACTGCTGCCGCTGCATTGCGATCATCCATATTCCACGGCGTGCCAATAGCAGACCAGCCCTCATAAGCCGTATCACGAACGGTTAAATCTTTATCGGTGTAATAAAACCCGGTTTTAATGGCGGTAAAAGTACCATCGAGCTCATAGGTCAGATCAAATTTGACACTATCTGCTCTGGCTGTATTGTGCTCCTCTTGCTCCATACCACTGCCCAGGAAGACATTCGGTACCGGACCATTCCAGTCTTCATTGGGTGACCAGCCAGCGGTTAAAATATTGTCGCTCAAAAACTCCACCGTTGGACGAGAGCCACGCATATCAAGGAAATACGGCGATACTACATGCACATGGTTACCACGCGTCTGGCCAGACATGCTGTAATTGTGCAACACCTTCTCAGAGTCAATATGTTGATAATCAAACTCAAGCGTTAACCGATCGGTGGGCCGGTATCTCAGATTGAGCGAGGTATCCTCAACCGTATTCTCGTTGTAGTTCCAACGGCTACGGTAAAAGAAAGGCGTTTCGGGGCTAACACCTAAAGCGACCCCGGATGTAAGAAAATTATTCTCCACGGTCAGAGGGCGCCCATCTGCGGCATCATCACGCCAATTTTGCGATGAGCCCATAAAGCTTCTGAAGCCTTGAGCCGCCTGGCCAATCTGACGCTCATTCCACTCTAAAGAGGCTCTGGAATTTATATGCTCTAAGGTTGCAACCAACGTATTGTCGGTATTGGCCCATTGCAAGGATGATGTGAAACCGGTTCGTTTGCGATCATTGTCTGCAGTGCTCATATGAATAGCAACCGGCACATGCCAAACGCTGCCTGCAGGCTGACCAGGCAGTGCCGGGCCATCAACCGGTGAATCAGGATCGACCCCGATAATACCTCCCCACTCATCCAGAGTAGGCACAAAAGCATCACCGCGAGAATGGAAGTTGCCTAAACCAATACCGTCACCACGTGTCTTAAAATCAGAATGAGAGGCTGCGATCAGAATACCAAACCGCCCCATATTGGTTTCCCAACTATCGGATAACAGCGCTGAAAAAGAAGGCGTCACTTCCTTTCGATAATCACCATAGTTGGCCTTGGCGTTAAACGAAATCAAACGTTCATCGGAATCAAAAGGTTTACGGGTAATCAGGTTGACCGTGCCGGCGATACCACCAGAAATGAGATCGGATGTCTGATTTTTAACCACTTCAACAGCGCCAAGCAGCTCGGCGGGAAAATCCTCGTAGCTCAAGCCACCCCATGGGTTAGCGCTGAAGGCGCCACGGCCATTTACCTCCGAGCGAACCCGGTCCAGGCCACGTACCAATACGCCCGTACCTTCATCGGCATAATGCTTGGGGTCATCAGAAGAGGCAAAGCGCTCAATGGTTACCCCAGGAACACGCTGCAAAGCTTCAGTGACCGATTTATCGGGTAAGGCCCCAATGTCTGATGCTGTAATAAGATCTTTTACCGTATCTGCGTAACGCTTCAGGTTCTGCGCACTTAACAGGCTGCCTCGGATGCCCCTAACCTCAATAACCTCTACCGGTTCCTCTGCATTCTCAGTAATGACATCGCTGTCATTATCGGCTGTAGCAAAAGTTGGGTGCATGCCAAAAATCGCTGCTGCAACCGCTAACGTTAACTTGTTACTATTAAATTTTGTTCCAGGCATGGCGTCACTCTCTTCTCTTTATAATTCGTTGTCTACATCGAGCTAAGACCACCGCAGGCCTTTTCGATGTTATGTTCTGATAGCGTTGATCAGTCAGGCTTGATTACTGCTTCGAACCCAAGCTCATTGTTACTTTGTACCAGGGAGCGTGAAAAGTAAACAGTTTTTTTGCCAAAATAATGATGTTTTATTTTTTCCGCTTTATTTTTACTTGACTTACAAACGCTTAGAATGTTACCAAGTAACAATAAAATTTCATCAATAGACCAAAGGCATCGCTATGTTTCGATTCGTTGTGCAGAGCAGTATAACCATCATTTGCTTGTGTTTTGCGCAAGTCGCCACCTCCGGTTCCGCGGCAGAGCAGCGCCTGATGCCCTACCCTCAGCAGCTGGAGTTTCATCAACAAGCACCAGCTGTACTGGTCGATAGTATCAAGTTAGACATCTCCCATCAGGATGACATGCTAATGGCAGCGATTGAGCGATTTCTTGCTCGCTTATACAAACAAACAGGTGTCCGCATTAAACCTGCTGAGCAATCGGCTATAACACTGTCGTTGCAGCTTGATGAGACACAGCAGCCATACACACCTCAATTGCATGATGATGAATCCTACCAGCTAAGCATCACAGCAGAGCGAATTACTTTAACTGCAGCGAGCTACGCAGGTACTTTGCATGGCCTGGAAACCTTACTGCAACTGGCTGAGCACGAAGCAAACACAATTAGCATGCCAGCTGCTAGCATCAAGGATTATCCACGCTTTGCCTGGCGTGGTTTGTTGTTGGATCCTGCCCGACATTTTTTGCCAGTCAGTACCATCAAGCGACAAATTGATGGTATGGCCGCAATGAAATTAAATGTATTGCATTGGCACCTGACCGATGATCAAGGCTGGCGGATAGAGTCCAAACGTTTTCCACGGCTGCATAAGGTGGGCGGAAGCGATGGTTATTACAGCCAACAAGAAATTCGTGACGTCGTTCAGTATGCGCTTGAGCGCGGGATCCGTGTGGTCCCAGAAATTGATCTCCCCGGACATACCACGGCGTTAGGCGCAGCTTATCCCGAGCTGATGGCCATGCCTGGGCCTGCTGAACCTGAAATCCATTGGGGCGTCCACCCTGCTGTACTGGACCCTACCAAGGAGGAAGTCTACGACTTTATACAACAGCTTTTACTCGAGGTCACCGAGTTATTTCCTGATCGCTATATTCATATAGGTGGTGATGAGGTCCTGCCTGATCATTGGAATGAAAACGAGTCTATTCAACAGTTTATGCAACAGCACCAACTGAATGATCATCTGGCTTTGCAGGGGTATTTTAATCAGCGCCTGCTGAAAATCATCACCGAGCTGGATCGTCGTATGATAGGTTGGGATGAAGTACTGACCCCAGAGTTGCCCGACTCGGTTCTGGTGCAATCATGGCGCGGTATGGACTCCATGGCTCAGGCGGCTCAACAAGGGCATGGCGCCATCTTATCCACCGGCTTTTATCTTGATCAACCTCAAACCGCAGGCTACCACTACCGGGTAGACCCACTACCAAGGCCCTCAGCCCCGTTACCTGAAGCTCAGCAGGCCTGGTCAAGCTGGACTTTAACCGCAGAAAGAAAACGAGGGGCCCCCATCGAGGCCCAATTATTTTTACTGTACTTGCCTGATCATACTGTTGAAGGCTATATCGACTTCTCGGGGCGAAGTCGCATGAAGGTCAGTCAATTAGAGCTGGAAGCTAACCGGCTGCGCTTTCAGCTAGATAACTGGATGGGGCCTGTGAAGGCTGAGCTAGTGCTGGATCAGGAGTTAACGGGGCAGCTCGTGGTCGGTAATGCCGCTTATGCGGTCACTGGACAACAACAGGTTTATTACCAGCAAGACAAGGCATTGCCAGCAGGGTTAACCCGGCCAGCCCTTACTGCAGAACAACAGAAAAATATTCTGGGTGGTGAAATCGCATTATGGGGAGAGCTGGTCACAAAAAATGTGATTGATCGACGCCTATGGCCGCAAGCAGCAGTTGTTGCCGAGCGACTTTGGTCGGATAGCTCTTTGAACGATGAAAGCTTTATGTACCAACGGCTGGAGCAGATCGAACAATGGCTGGCCGTTTCTGCCGGTATGCAGCACCTGACACAACAACAGCAAGGCTTTTCCAGCCTGGTTAGCGAACAGGGCATGTCGGCTTTGCAGCAGTTTGTCATTGCTCTGGAGCCAGCACATTATTACCACCGCTTGCACGAAAAATCGGTGCTGGAGCAGTATCATAATCAGGCCCCACTCGATCGACTGGTTGATGTTCTACCGGCAGAGCATTTCGAGTTTCGACGATTGAGTCAGCTGGCTGCAGAGTGGCTGGAGTCACCACAACATATCGATAGCACGCCACTAAAGCAACAATTGCTCGCATGGCAACAAGCCCCTGAAAAACTGCAGCCCTGGTTGCACCAGAGCGCTGCTGCGCAAGAGCTGATCCCCTTGCTTTCAAAGGTAAGTGAGCTGGCTTCAATCGGCTTACGTTTGCTCGATACCAGCCAGCCTCTGACCTTGCAGGAGCGCCAGCAGCTGCAAGCCCAAATAAAAGAAACGCAAGGGATCCATGCTGAAATGGTGATTGCACTCGAACGCTTGGTAAGTCAGTTGCTGCAAGGGCTACCGGTCAGCACAGTTTGGGTGCCAGATGGGTTTACATCGGGTATTGAAGGCCCGGCTATTGGCCCGGATGGCTACCTTTATGTGGTCAACTATCAACAGGAAGGCACAATTGGCCGCGTCAGCCCGGAAGGCCATAGCGAGCTTTATTTAACGCTGCCCAAAGGTCGTATTGGCAATGGCATTCAGTTTAGGCCGGATAACAGCATGATGATTGCCGATTACACCGGGCATGCGATACTGCGCCATGACCCAGTAACAGGCTCACTCGATGTGCACGCACACAACCCGGCCATGCACCAACCCAACGATCTAACCATCTCGCAAAGTGGGGTTATTTTTGCCAGTGACCCAGATTGGGCTCAAGGCAATGGACAACTCTGGCGGATAGATACAGACGGGACCAGCCATTTGCTGGAGGCGGCTATCGGTACCAGCAACGGCATCGACATCATGCCTGATCAGCAATGGTTACTGGTGAATGAAAGTGTGCAACGGCGTATCTGGCGCTACCCGCTTCAGCCTGATTACCAGCTTGGTGAGCGGCAGCTGGTCGCTGCTTTTTCCAGTGCTGGCCTTGATGGTATGCGTAGCAATCAGTACGGCCAGATAGCAGTAACGCGTTACGGAAAGGGTACCGTGTTACTGCTTAATAAACATGGGCAGTTACTGCTGGAGATGCCACTGCACAACCAGGCACCGACCAATCTGGCTTTCGGCCCGGGTTACCTGCTGGTCACCATGCAGGACTGTGGCTGTATTGAACGAATTGAACTACCGGCAGGTCAACCTTAGCCTGCCGCTTGTTCAGCCTGGTGAGGGTTGTCTACAATGGGCCAAATAGGACGCTTGAGTTTCTTATACTGATTTAACGCTGGATTACTTGGGTATGGTGCCTCGGCATCAATGTAAATAATCGCGCTGGCAAATACCGAAAACCCCTGATAAAAATGGTTGGTCGACTTGACCACCAAACCTCGTTTTTTCTCCGGTTCAATGCCGACGGCGCGAAACAAACTGGGATCAAAAGACTGGCAGCGATTGCTGTTTAAGATGACATCGATGCCATCAAAGTGGATCCAGGCACAGGCTCCCATCGGCACATCACTGCCCCCAAAGCGCTGAAAAGCAGTCTCTCGTAACGCCATCACCGTCACGACTTTATCCACAGGCTCTCCTGCAGTAGCGCAGCTCTTACCCCCAAAACGAAGCGGGATCTCCGCCCCTTCGCCAGCAGCAAAACACAGTTGCACTGCCATAGGGTCCCAGATGGTGCCAAATGCGACCTCTGTGATATTGTTTCGCATCACCTCATGCAGCAATAAGGTGCCATCTCCAGCAACGCCTCCGCCCGGGTTATCCCATACATCTGCCAGCACCACCGTGCCCTCTGTTGCCGTGGCCAGCTTGGCCACACCTTGCTGGACAGACAACATGGCAGGCATGGTTTTACCACGAAATGAAAACAACTCTTCACCCAGTTCTTTCGCTAAGCGATCCCCTAGCTGAGCATTTTCATTGGTGACAACCAAAATTTGACTGCCCATTTCAGGCACATCACCGGCCATAAAGCCATGGATCACCGAAATAGATAACACATCAGGCAACAGTTCAAGCTGACGGATCTTGTGAATAAAGGACTTCATTGGCTCGGTGCTGGTGGGTAGCACCGCGATCATTTTGCAATCAAAATGACTGATGCATGGTTTGACCTTTCGCCGGGCAGTAGCAAGCGATAAATCAACCAATTCACGGGCTCTATCCATAAAATCAATGTGCGGGAATTCTTTAAAGGCAATAAGAATGTTGGCTGCTTCCATCCGTTTTTTGGTTAAGTGGCTATGAGGATCCAGCTCAGCTGAAATCACCACATCATCACCAACCATCCGGCGGATCCGCTGCAGCAAATCACCTTCACAGTCATCATACCCTTGTGCCACCATGGCACCATGCAACCCCAAAATAACCGCATCAACCGGTAACGCCTGCTCCAGTTGCTGTAGAATTTCATCCCGCAAGTACTCATAAGTCTGACGGTTAAGCAAACCGCCTGGCTCGGCCCAACTGCAACTCCCCTCAATCAACTCAAAGCCTTGTTGTTCTGCTTGCTCCCGACAAGCAATCAACGGCGCACTGCATAAGGTTGGCGTGTCCGGGTGCTCACCTGGCTTGGCATAAAAGCTGGAGCGAAAACTATTCATATCGGTAAACATGGGTGAAAAAGTATTGGTTTCGGTGGCTAATGAAGCCGTAAAAATCCGCATCATGAATTGAGATCTCCACGCCCTTCAGTCTCACGGCTGGACTGAACGGTAATTGATATATTTTGAGCCTCGCCTGTGCTATCCGATGCTGCGGCATCTAAGCAGACGGATGAATGCATAAGCTGCTGCCGTTCAGCTTTAATTCGCCTTAAGGCGCTGAGGGTCGAAACCGACTGGGCTTTTGTACTCAAGCTGACCAGCACTCCCATAGCTATGG
>JAIUMG010000134.1 GCA_022565655.1 Alkalimonas sp. | reverse complement strand
GGATCTGAAAGGCGGTTCCCCAATCCATCAACACATAACTTGACTGCATGGCCGCCTTGTTGGCCGGATAATCGCTACTTATAACAGGTAATAACTGCAACTCGGCAATTTGCTCAACAGCCAGCTCATCAGCTTTAGGTGGGTCGAATAAAATGGCCAGATCCAGTTGACGTTCCAGCAAGCTGCGTATCATTTGTTCTCTGTGAAGGCTTTCTGCTCGCCAGCTAAAGGTTGGGAAAGCCGCTTCAAGGGCACTGAACTGCTGCATCAAGTAGCAATCCCAAATGGAAGGAGTTGCGGCTAACGCCAGTTGAAGTTGCTGATCATCACTGATGGCGACGTCCTGACGCGCTCTTTGTAGCGTGATGAGCATGGTTTCGGCATGGGGCAGTAAACGCTCACCTGCCGTGGTAAGCTGGATATTATTGCGATAGCGACTAAATAAACTGATGCCAAGATGTTGCTCTAGTTGGCGAATACGAAAGCTGACTGCCGACTGGGTTAAGAAGAGGTTTTCAGCGGCTTTACCAAAATGGCGGGTGCGATGCACTTCCAGAAAAGTTTTCAGCAACTCAGTATCCACACTTATCCCTTAAAAAATTAATCATGACGATAAAAAACTTTTGTTTTACGAGGGCTGTTTTGTTCACCATACTCCGCAAAGTTGAGCAGGGCAACATCCAAGTGATCTAACTAAGGGTTTGTGCTGTACAACAGGCCTGAATCATCAGTTTAATGAAATGCAGCAGAGGAAAAAAGTGATGCAGCAAAGTTTTGTCGCTCCACGTCGCTTTTTCGATGATCGGAATTTCCCCAAAGGATTTACCCGATCGGGTCGCTTTACTCTGGCAGAGGGAACTTTGCTGGAAAAGCATGGTGTTGCCTTGCAAGAGCTCGAGCAAGGCACTAGAGAGCCTCAGACTGAAGATGAACAGCATTTTGTGCTGGTTTGTCGTGGTGAGGCAGAGGCAGCTACCAGCCTTGAGAAAACCTGGTTAAAGTATAAACAGAGGCTGCAGGAAAAAAGGAAGTTCCATACTGTCTTTGGCAAAAAACGAATTGCTGATAGCAGCGATGACTTGAGCTACGTCGAAACCGATAGCGACTAATGCCGCTTGGCTACACACTTTGGCTATTCGGTCAAAGTGTGTATTAGGCGCTATGGGCTGCTTTTTTTGCTGGTTGGATGTTGATTGACTTTTCGATGGCTTTTTTGTTGGATTTCTGCGTTTGTTGTTGTTTAAGAAACTCGGTAAAGTCCTCTGCAGACAGTGGCTTGCTGTAATAATAGCCTTGAATTATTTCACAGCGTAGCTGTTTCAGTAAGTCCAGCTGTTTCTTTTGTTCTACCCCTTCAGCGACCACTGTTAAACTTAAGTTGTGTGCAATAGTGACAATGGTATCCACCATATTTCTGCCACGCGCGGTATCCATATCGTCGACAAAGGCTTTGTCGATTTTCAGGGTATTGAGTGGAAATTGTTTTAAGTAAGCCAGCGATGAGTAACCGGTACCAAAATCATCCATAGCCAGGTGAATACCCCTGGCTCGGAGCTTTTTCATGGTATCAATGGCCATGGTCGGTGATTGCATGACCGTGCCTTCGGTTATTTCCAGTTCAAGGTGGTAAGAAGGCAGTTCGGAAATCTGCAGCACATCATCGATTTGCTCACACAGATAGGGCAACATAAACTGTTTGGCGGATAAGTTAACAGCAACCCGGCCATGAAACAGCTCTTGATCAATCCAGGTTTTGACGTCCTGACATGCCTTACGCAATACGACTTCACCAATCTCAACGATTTGACCCGTTTCTTCGGCCACAGGAATAAAAGTCGCCGGGCTGATAATGCCTCGCTTAGGCGTGATAAAGCGGACCAGAGCTTCCATACCCACCAACTTGCCGCTATGGATATCCATTTTGGGTTGGTAATACACCGTAAAGAAATCTTCTTTTAAACCGTGGCGGATCAGGTTTTCAATCTGCAAGCGCTTCACCGCCTGCTTGTTCATACTGTCATTGAAGAAAAGATAACGGTTGCCACCATCATTTTTGGCATGGTACATGGCGGTGTCGGCGTTTCGTAGTAAGGTTTGCGGATCCTGACCATCTTCCGGGAATAAGACAATGCCAATACTGCAACTGATCGCCAGCTCATGCTGATTGATAAAAAATGGCAGATTAATTTGTTTAATCAGTTCTTTTGCCAGGCTGGTAATGGTATGAATATCATTGGTATTTTCCAGCATAATGGCGAATTCATCGCCACCCAACCGGTAGAGGTTGCCTTTATTTCGAGGAAATAAACTGAGCCGTTCAGTCAGTTTGCAAAGCAGAGAGTCGCCAAGCTGATGACCAAGTGAGTCATTGATCTTTTTAAAGTTATCAAGATCAAACATCAGCAGGGAGTGTCGTTTTTGTGCCACAACCAGCTCGCTCAGCTGGCTGAGGAACAAGGCCCGGTTAGGCAAGCCTGTCAGCGTATCGCTGTTGGCCAACCGACTTAATTGCTCTTCACGATTTTTACGCTCGGTGATATCTGAAAACACAGCAACATAGTGCTGTATGTTGTCTTGTTCATCGCGGACAATATTGAAATTAAGTTCAGCATGATAGGTTTGCCCATCGGGTTTTTGCTCTTGTACTTCACCGAACCAGTAGCCTTCTTTGGCTAATGTATGCTTAATATCACGCATAAAGCTGCTGGGGTAGAGCGATAGTTCAAATTGTTGCTGGATCACCCGAGTGCGATCTTTACCGGTGATCCGGCTGAACGATGGGTTGACCTCAAGGATACGAAAGTTGGTGTCACAAATGACCACGGCATCGGAGATGCTATCCATACATTGAGCAAATAACTGTAAGCGTTCTTCTGCCAGCTTGATGTGATGGATATTTTTCAGTGTACCTGTCATGCGGCTGGCTTGTTGCTGGTCATTAAAGCTGACGACTTTGCCGCGGTCCAGTACCCAGATCCACTGTTGCTCGCTGGAGAGAATACGGTAGGTGGCCTCAAAATAAGGGCTTTGGTTGTTCAGATGCTCACTGAGTGCCTCGCTGACCCGATCCAAATCTTGTGGGTGGATCTGCTGACGATTCGGAGGAATGTCTGAGGTGGTTGGATCCAGCTCAACCGGAGTTTGCCATGAACTGGAACGATACAGGGTTCCTTGTTCTATATTCCAATCCCACAGCTCGTCGCCACTGCCCCACAGTGACAAGCGTAAGCGTTCTTCACTGTGTTCCAACCGCCCTTGGTAACGACGCATTTTCACAATGCTTAAGTGGGCTAACAGCAGAGCGCCAAAAGACAGAAAGAGAACAATGGTCAACACATAGGGTTGAACCAGTTCCCAGTTCCAGGCCAATGCTGTTGAGGGGTGATAAAGTAACCAAAGGCAACTGATTTTTATAATTGTAATGATGCCAGCGCGCATTCAAATTTTTTGTATGCAGTAAAGGTACCGTTAACATATAGAAATTGAACGAGCCTGTCAAAGCGCTTTTTTAATTAGAGCATGTCGGCTAATTCTCGCTCAAATTGTTCGGGACTGATGAAGCGTAAGTGGCTGTGCACGGGCTTGCCATCGGTGGCTAAAAAGACGGCATCGTACTCGGGAGAAAGCAATTGATAAAAAAAGTGAATAAAACGGTCAAGCGTTAACAACTTGACGGCAGCTGTGATACGTGGCGTGAGGTCAAAGCTGTGATCATCCTGACCAATGGCTAACCACAGTCGTTTTGCCCGACTGCTTAAGCTGGTATCTTTTTCTTGCAATTGACTGAGTAAACCTTGTTTCAACTCGGAAAACTCAAGTTCAGTCAGGGTTTCAAGCTCTGCCAAAAAGGTACGATAAAAAGCCAGAGTTGATTGATACAGCTGCGGGCAGTCAGCCTTAGGAGACTGAATATAAAAAGCCAGGCCTGGCATGGTATTGACCGGCACATAACCAGTGCCCACCAGGTAACCCAGTTGCTCTTCAGTGCGAAGCTGATGGAAATATTGTGGTGCTAGTAAATGATTGGCCAACATAAAGCGAGCCATTTGCTCGGCATTTTTTTGCTGGGCCGGCAGGTAGATCACCAGAGCATGATCATGGTGATCGACCGGAATGGTCAGCCAAACAGGCCCAAGGCCTTGCAGAGAGCGCTCTTTGATGACTGGGGGCTCTGTGACAGGGTGAGAACTGAGCCACTGTTGCAGCCGTTGCTGTAAGGTATCAGCATCAGCAGGCTGCCAGTTTCCGATGATAAAACCTTCAATATGAACCTGCTGCAATAACGTGCTGGAGAACTGGGTAAAGTCTGCAAACTGTAAAGACTCAAGCTCAGCAGCCAGTTGCTCAATGGCAGGGTTAAGAGGGTGTAGCAGCGCAGAAAGCTGGCTGAATAAGGTTGCGACAGGTTTATTCTTATGGCTATTGCGCCAGTGTTGGATCAGCCTTAGCTTAAGCTCATTAAAACGACTGATAGTGGCGGTGAAGTGTCGGATATGCTCCAGCAAGTCATGCAATAATTGGATCTGGTTGGTGGTTAAACCATAGCTGTGAATGCTGATCCCCTGCTTTTGCACATGCAAGCTATAGCCCAGGCCAGCCGTGGTTGCCGGGTAGAACCGCTGATGCACTTCATCATTGATCAATTCAATCCACAAGCGGGTGGCGGCTAAATGCTTGCAGTCTTTGATGCTGTTAGGTAACGAGAGCTGTAAATATATATGGCCTTTTGGCGTATGAAAGTCACCATCGGCTTTAAACCAGAGTTTTAAATTATCAGCTTCAGCGATGCAGTGCGGCTTGGCCTGGGTTTCTTCGGGCGTTAGTAAATTTAACTCATTCACCAGGTAAGGATTGGCCGCAGGCAGGTGCAAGGCCTCCAACAAAGGAGCTTTAGACCACTGCTGCAGTTGTTCCGTTGGAATGGTTTGCACGGCATAAGGCGTATGGTACCAGCGAGCGCTTTGCTCGGTTGTTACATCAGGGCTAATCAGCATCAGGCGCATATTGTCAGGCTGGAAGTAGGCCAGTACCTGGCGGTATAAATGATCGGGGGGTGTTTCCATGCGGTAATCGCCAAAGATAATATCTTCAATCGGATAATGCTGCATGTTTACTGCCAGCTCACTGGCGGTTTGTTCCGGTGTGCTTGGTTCCTGATACAGAAATGACCATTTTAATAATTGTTGTCGCTCCTGATAAAGGGCCGCAGGAAAGGGTTGTTGTTTTAGCATGGCGAGATAACTAAACACAGCACTAATAATGTGCTGTTGAGCTGCAACACCTTGTTCAGTGAGTTCGCAGGAAATACTAAAGTCTTTAAAGTTGCTGCCATCAACACCACCACCGGCGCTTAACTGGTTAATCCAGCCCTGATTTTTTAAGTAATAGTGCAATGAGCCAGGCCCTTCATCCCCGAGAATATGTGCAATAAAGCTCACCAGCTTATACGGATACCAATGCTGAATGCCGGGCAGGGCAAAAGTGACCACCAGTTTATGGATGGTTTTATGCGGCCGCACATTGAGTTGAATCGCCAGTTGATCAGGCAAATACAAGGGCTGGTGATGCCAGTCTCGGTTGCATTCCCCTCTGGGGAGCGAAGCCAGGTGCTGCCGGACAATCTGCTCTTGCTGACTAAGTTCCAGGGGAGACACCAGCACCAGAGACATCTGATTAGCGATGTAATAGCGCTGGGAAAAGTCGACCAAACTTTGCTGCAGGGTTTCTTCTTCGGAGTCTGCCAGGGTTTGCAAATTGCCGACTGAAAACTTGGCAAATGGGTGCTTTGGGTTCACCGTCTCTTTATGAACCTGATAAATACGTCGGCCATCGTCTTTCAGCTTCAGGGTAAATTCGGCTTCAATCGCCTGACGCTCTTTGTCAATGTAGCTATTGGCAAACAAGGGCTGTTGAAACATATCGGCAAAGCGCTCTATCGCTTCGGCAAAATGGCTGTGCTCAATATCCAGAAAAAATGTACTGTGCTCAGTGCCTGTCCAGGCATTATTACTGCCGCCATGATGATTGATAAAATGTTGAAAGCTGCCCGCCACAGGATATTTCTTGCTGCCAAGAAACAACATGTGTTCGGTAAAGTGAGCTAACCCTTGCCGATGATCCGGGTCATCAAAGTGTCCTGCACGAATACACAGCGCAGCGGCACTTTTTTCAGCACTTTTTTGTTGTACCAGCAAGACGGCCATCCCATTGTCCAGTATCAAGTGCTGATAGCTATTTTTATCGTTAGGGCTTTGCTTTATCAGGGTATTTTTCAATGTCATGCCTGCTGAACAGTGGGGTTCCCCAAGGTCATATTAGTTTTTCATAGCTTTAAGGAATAGCATAGCTTAATTTTATGCCTTAATAACAGTTACTCATTGGCTTATCTTTCTTTATCATAGCGCACTATTTTCAGCCTGGCGTAACCTGGGCATGACATTTCTGTAGTATGGTGACATTGTAGATGGTCAACTTGGTAATTATGCGTCATGGTGAAGCGGAAGCGTTGCAGCATAGCGATCAGCAACGAAATCTGACCACGCGTGGCGTGTTCGAAGTCAATCAGGTGGCTGGCTGGTTGCAAAAACACTATCCTGCGTTTGATCGCGTGCTCTGCAGTCCCTATCAGCGTACGCAACAAACCGCTGGCTTAATGCTGAAAAAGCAGCCTGTTGGAACTCAGCTGGAGATGCTGCCGGAGTTGGTGCCCGATGGCGACGCTCGCCAGGTGCAGGCCTATTTGGATGCTTTGTGGTCATCGGAGCCACACAGTCGATTTTTACTGGTGTCTCACATGCCATTAGTGAGTTTTTTGGTGGAAACCTTTACTTTGCAACGTAGTTCGCCTGTGTTTTCAACGGCAGGGATGGCGTTCATTGATTATCAAATTGGATCTGGTGGTCGTTTGCTGGAAAAACTATCTCCGCAGGAGCTTAAGTTAATGTCGGTGTAAGGCGAGCTTCTGTTCTGAGCAGGCTCGAATGACTGTGGTGCTGATCACAACGCCAGCAAGACCAACAAAGCGCCATCTCGCCCCCAGCTTTTTGGGGCTGTATGAAATGCCCGTACATTTGGGTGTTGCACAAGCCAGTTAGGGACCTTGCGTGCCAAAATACCCAGGCCTTTGCCATGCACAATACAGGCGCAATGCACTTGCTGTTGCTGGCACCAGCTAAGCAGAGCTGCCAGCTCTTGCTTGGCTTCTGCCTGAGTCAGCCCATGCAAATCCAGCGTGACCTGTGGCTGTATTTGCCCACGTTTTAATGCCCGGCTTAATAAGGGGTCATCGCCCTCGGCGACATAGCTTTGTGGCCCATCCTGCAGAATAAAGCCTTCATATTGATCTGAAAAATAAAATAGCTGCCGTTCATCTTGTTCGGCCTGGGCTTTTACTTTCGTTTTTGCCCGTACCAGAGTAGAATGATGCCACTTTTTATCTTGCACCAACGGCTTAGCTCCCGCGATGGAATCACGGAATAACTGACTGTCTTCTGGTGGGACGGGGGTTTTCTTTGGCATGGCGCAAGTGTAATGAATCTATCCTGGCAACACAAATCCAGCTGCTATGCCCGGATCAACAGAGTTGATTAGAATGACCTCAGTGCCTGATGAAACCATACTCCCTTCGCTATTTGAAGCTGAACTGATTGATGATGCCATACAGAACCTGTATACCATTGAAGATTGGTTGCGTTGGAGTGTCAGCCGTTTGCATCAAAGTGGTGTTTTTTTAGGTCATGGCACCGATAACCCCTGGGATGAAGCTGCCAGCCTGCTGGCGACGGTGTTGTATTTGCCACCCATTACCGATGAAGCTTTATTCAAAGCGCGGTTAACGCAACAAGAGCGACGTGAGTTTGTCGATTTATTGCAGCAGCGCATCGAACAGCGCATTCCTGCCGCCTATTTAACTCACCAGGCTTACTTTGCCGGGTTACCTTTTTATGTTGATGAACGGGTGTTGGTGCCACGTTCACCTATAGCAGAGTTGATCCAGCAAGGGTTCAGCGAGCAATTATCTGGCCGAACCCCAGAGCGAATTCTGGATTTGTGTACTGGCTCCGGTTGCATTGCGGTCGCTTGTGCTTACCAGTTCCCTGAAGCAGAGGTCGATGCGGCTGACATTAGCCCGGATGCGTTGGCCGTCGCAGAGTTTAATATTGCAGAGCATCAGCTACAGCATCGGGTCTTTCCCATTCTTTCGGATGGTTTCAGTGGTCTGGCAGGTCAGCAATACGATTTAATTGTCACCAATCCGCCCTATGTGGATGCTGAAGATATGGCTGATTTGCCAGATGAGTTTCGGCATGAGCCCGAGCTGGGTTTAGCCTCTGGTCAGGATGGCTTGGCGCTGACCCGGCAGATCCTGCGTCAGGCAGCGGCTCATCTGACGGAGTCCGGGGTATTGGTGTGTGAGGTTGGCAACAGCATGATTGCGCTGCAGCAGTTGTTGCCAGAGGTGAATCTGCAATGGCTTGAGTTTAGCCAGGGTGGGATCGGTGTTTTTGTGGTGGATAAAGCTGAGTTGGTGCGTTGCCAACCGTTACTTGAGGAGTTTTAAATGGCTGGGAACAGTATCGGGCAGTTATTTCGGGTGACTACTTTTGGCGAAAGTCATGGACCAGCCATTGGCGGCATTGTGGATGGGTGCCCACCAGGGCTTACCATTACTGCAGAAGACATTCAGCTGGAGTTAGATCGCAGAAAGCCCGGTACCTCGCGTTATACCACGGCCCGCCGTGAAGCCGATGAAGTGAAAATATTATCGGGTGTGTTTGAAGATACCA
>JAIUMG010000133.1 GCA_022565655.1 Alkalimonas sp. | reverse complement strand
ACTCGTTAGCGGCGACATTGTATTCAAGATCCGCATTGATCACGGTCAGGCAGCGCTTACCAGTGCGTTTATTTTCAACCCAGTGTCCTTGCTCAATAATGCGCTGGCAAAGTGCTAAATACTGCTTCATGCTGACCTCTTGCTGTGCTTAGGTGCCGGTTCTGTTCGACGAAAACAATAAATAATCAAGCCCAGTCCAGCCGCAATCATTGGTAGACAGAGCCACTGCCCCATGGTCATACCAAGCGATAACACGCCAAGATGAGCATCTGGCTCACGGAAAAACTCCACGATAAAGCGAGCCACGCCATAGCCTAAAAGAAAAACTCCGCCCAAAGTTCCCTTGGGTGGGTTAAAGCGCCGAACCAGCATGATAATCACAAAGAGTAAGATGCCTTCCAGCGCAACATGATACAACTGCGAAGGATGGCGGGGATAGAGGCCAGCATTTGGGAACATCACGGCCCATGGCACGTCGGTCACCCGTCCCCACAATTCAGCATTGATAAAGTTCCCCAACCGACCTGCAGCCAGCCCTAAAGGGATCAATGGTGCGACAAAGTCGCCCAGACTCAGGTAATCTTTATGATAACGTCGGGCAAACCAAGCCATGGTCAGCAACACACCAACTAACCCGCCATGAAACGACATGCCGCCCGTCCATATCTTCACCAAATACAGTGGTTCAGCAATAAAAGTATCGAACTGATAAAATAAGACATAGCCAACGCGGCCGCCCAGGATCACCCCTAAAAAACCATAAAATAATAAATCACTGACCTGTTGTTTATTCCAGCCTGACCCCGGCTTGGCTGCTTGCCGGTTTGCCAACCACCAGGCAAAGGCAAAAGCAACTAGATACATTAAGCCATACCAATGTATCGCAATCGGCCCGATGGATATCGCCACCGGATCAATGGCAGGGAAATCCAGATAACCTTGAGACATACGTATTCCTATTTTTAATCAGGCGAAAAACATTCGCAGCGCCACCAGCATCAAAAATACACCAAAGAAACGCTTAATTTTTAATACCGGGAGTTGTTGAGTCAAACGAGCACCAACAGGTGCAGTAAACACGGAAGTGATAATGATACCAAACATGGCCGGTAAATAAATAAAGCCAAGAAAACCATCGCTCAATTGATAAGTTTGCCAACCTGCCACGACATAACCAAGGGTACCAAACACAGCAATAGCGACCCCGCTAGCGGCAGCACAGCCAATAGCCCGCTTCATATCAACAGAAAAGTAATTCAACACCGGCACAAATAACGCGCCGCCACCAATCCCCAGTAAACTTGCCAGGCCCCCTAAAAAGCCAGACACCCAAACCACTACGGCATTGCCAGGCAAAGCCCGCTTACCAACCACAGAGCGAGATCCCAGCATCCTTAACGCGATCAAAGTCACGGCGATAGCAAAAATGCGTTGTAGCCAGACCCCATCCACCAGATGGGCCAGGTAACCAACACACCAGGCCCCAATAGATGCCCCCAGCATGATCCGGCTCGCGAGTGGCCAGGGAATATTGCCCCACTTATGATGCGCTCGAATGGATGAAGTCGCCGTGATCATAATGGAGCCGAGCGATGTTGCAATCGCGACCAGCATGGCATGCTCTGGAGCAACAATGCCATAAGCAGGCAGCAGCATCACCAAAACAGGCACAACGATAAGCCCACCACCAATACCAAGTAAGCCCGCCAACAGGCCAACCACGGCACCCATGATGATGGAAATAATAATTATACTGAGCAAAAGAAAGATCCCATGATGGCAAGAATCATTAGTGTATCAGATTATCTGCTTATTAACGGGTTAAGAACGTAGCTGGGCACTCAATGATTTTTGCTCCAAAAACCGATGCACCCTGGCCCGAACCCCTTTAGGTGACTCACAACTTAATGCATCCATCAGTACTGATTGCAATTCCTGTCGTTCAACCCGACGCAGCAGCCACTTAATTTTTGCTAACTGACTGCTGTTCATGCTAAACGAATCAAACCCCATGGCAGCCAGCAATAAAACACCAGCCGGCTCCCCCGCCAACTCACCACAGATACTGGTTGGAAACTGCAATGCCTGAACCTGTTGACCCATCTGATGCATGGCTCTTAATACGGAAGGATGCATCGCATCATATAGCCCTGCAACCCGCGGGTTATTTCGATCCACCGCCAGCAAATACTGCGTCAGATCATTGGTACCTACCGAACAAAAATCAACCCGATTAGCCAGCTCATTGAGTTGATACATGATGGAAGGAACTTCGATCATGACCCCAATTTTTGGCCGCTGCAAAGTCACACCAAGCTCATCACCGACTTCAAAGCAAGCTTGCTTGATTAAGCGAAGCGATTCGTCAACTTCAGACAGCTCGGAAATCATCGGCAATAAAATATGCAAATTCCCGGTATCCAGGTTGGCTTTTAACATCGCCCGGATTTGTACCAGAAAAATTTCAGGGTGATCCAGCGTCAACCGAATGCCTCGCCACCCTAAAAATGGGTTTTCCTCCGTGATGGCAAAATAAGGCAAGGGTTTGTCACCGCCAACATCCAGGGTACGCATCACGACGGGCTTTCCAGGGTAAGCTTCCAGCATTCCCCGATATAAATCTACCTGCTCTTGCTCAGTAGGAAACTGGTTTCTCACAATAAAAGGAAACTCAGTTCGATACAGCCCCACCCCATCACAAGCATCTTTATTACTGTGTTCAGGGTCAACCGCCAACCCGGCGTTGATCATCAATGAAAAGCGGTAACCACAGCGGGTTTCGGCCGGTAAATCAATTTCAGTCTGATAATGGGCAGACAAAGCCGCATCTTCGCTGATGAGTTGCTGATACTCACTGTAAATGGACTCAGCAGGTGCAATCAGAATATGCCCTTGATAGCCATCAACAATCAGTCGCTGGCCTTGCCACTGCATCAGGGATAAACCCTCCACCCCCATCACAGCGGGAACGCCCAAAGCACGAGCCATAATGGCCGCATGCGAGTTGACAGACCCTTTTAACGAAACAATGGCCACCAGCTGTTGCCTGGGAACTTCCGCCAACATCGAAGCCGTGACATTTTCAGCAACCAGCACCACATGGTCAGGCAACTTATGCAAGCGTTTTTCCGTATCCAGCAAATGGGTCAACACACGTTCACCCAAATCGCGAATATCGGCGCCACGCTCACGTAAGTAAGGATCATCCATATCATCAAACTGGCGGGCAAACTTCTCGACCACTCGCTTTAACGCACTTTTCGCACACCAGCCATCAGCAATTTGTTGTTCTATTTCCTGCCCTAAGCTGGCGGCATCCAGCAGCTGCTGATAGACATCAAAAATGGCCAGTGCATCAGCAGACAAGTGATCAGCCATCCGTTCAGATAGCCGTTTAAATTCCGCTTTGGTTATTTTTACAGCCCGGTAAAAGCGCGATAGCTCTTTTTCCGGTTCATCAGAGCGTTGCAGCGATACGGCATTAAAATCACTGGCCGGATGCTGTACATAGGCTTCACCAATGGCAATACCTGGAGCCCCGGGTAAGCCATTCAGTTGGCTGGAACGACGGTTGGAACCAGAGCCTTGACTGGCAGCTTGTCGCAGCTCGGCATTGGCTAAGACTGAAGCCAGCTGTGCTCCTAGCGTAACCAGGAAGGACTCTTCATCTTCACTGAATACACGCTGAGTGCCTTGCTGGATCGTCAGAACACCAAGCACTTTACGGTGATGAATGATCGGACAACCTAAGAAAGCCGAAAAGCGATCTTCACTGACCTCTGGGGATACTTTAAAACGTGGGTGTTTATGGGCTGCGGCCAGGTTAATTGGCTCTTCGCGTTGCCCAACCCAACCGATCAATCCTTCTGAAAAACCAATGGCCACTTCACCAATCGCATCGGGATTCAACCCATCTGTTGCCATCAGCATAAAATGCTGCTGATCATAATCAGCCAGATAGACAGAACAACACTCAGTCTGCAGCGCCTGTTTCACATTCGTGACCAAGCCAGCCAACGCTTGATTCAGCACCGGCTCCTGGGCTACATCCTGTACTATGCGTCTTAACTGACTAAGCATGGCCATCGTTTTTTCACTAAGAATTACCCTTTACTTTTTTGCTGTTTGCGGGGAAATGGCAAAGCGACCGGAGCAAACTCTTTCATGACCTTACGATACACATCTCGTTTAAAAGCAACCACCTGGCGTACCGGATACCAATAGCTGACCCAACGCCAACCATCAAACTCCGGGTGTGTGGTCTTAGCCAAATCAACCTCGTCATCCCGACAGGTAAGGCGTAATAAAAACCACTTTTGCTTTTGCCCTATACACATAGGGTTACTGTCACGTCTGATCAGACGCTTCGGTAACCGGTAACGAAGCCAATGTTTGGTTACGGCTAACACTTCAACATCTTCTGGCCGTAGCCCTACTTCTTCATTCAGCTCTCGAAACATGGCTTGTTCAGCAGTTTCCCCCTGATCAATGCCACCCTGTGGATATTGCCACGAATGCTGTCCATAACGTCTTGCCCAAAACACCTGTCCCTGGTGATTACAAATCACTATGCCGACATTGGCCCGAAAACCTTCGGCATCAATCACATAAACCTCGAGCTTGTATTATTTTAGCTATATCAAAGATTCTTTCACAAAGTGTTGAGAACGGCAAACGGTATTTTTTGTACAGAACCACTAGGGTGAGCCCTAGAGTTATCAACATAAAATAAGTGGATATTCGTTTGTTGTGCGCTTTTTCACAGCTTCTGTGGATAAGACTGTAGACAAAGTGCTTTTATGCCGAGAATAACTTACCTTTCTCCCACAGCACATCAAATTAAAAATCAATAAGTCTCATAAATACAAAGTATTATGAAAAATAAAGTCATCAACTGATCTCTGCCAGCTGTGCATAACACAGTTTGATGCCTTTTTATCCAGCGGTTAAAATAGGTTCATGATATGCTTGCTTTCCCAGCGTTTGTGCCGAAAAAATCATGACACCACCATCCAGCCCAGATCAATTAATGCAACGCTGCCACGCTTTGGCGGGCTATACGTTGGGCCAACTGGCACAAGAACTGGCCTGCAAAGTTCCAGCTAACCTGAAACGCGAAAAAGGCTGGACCGGCCAACTTCTTGAACAAGCATTAGGCGCCAGTGCCGGTTCAAAAGCAGAGCCAGATTTTCCAGAGCTTGGCATCGAGTTGAAAACCTTGCCGATCAATCGTCAAGGTAAGCCCCTTGAAAGTACCTATGTCTGTGTTGCCCCGTTAACCGGGAGCAGCCACCAAAGTTGGTCTGAGTCCTGGGTGTGTCGCAAACTAAGTCATGTGCTTTGGCTACCGGTACTTGCCGAGCGTGATATCCCGGTGGCAGAGCGAGTCATTGGAACCGGCTTTTTATGGCAGCCGACTTCTGCCGAACAAAAGCTATTGCAGCAAGACTGGGAAGAGTTGATGGATTTAATTGCATTAGGGGGCATTGACCGCATTCGAGGCGCACACGGGCAGGTTTTGCAGCTTAGGCCTAAGGCAGCCAACAGCAAAGCATTAACACTTGCTGTTGGCTCTGACGGTGAACCGATCCAAACCCTGCCGCGAGGTTTTTATTTAAAAGCACACTTTACGCAACAACTCCTCAGCAAAGCCTTCGGATAAACCTTGTTAATGGCCGTATTTTTCAATAATTTGTTGGTAGGTTCCATCGGCTTTAATTTGCCGTAAGCCTTCGTTAAAAGCGGCGACTGTTTCAGGGGTCACGGACTGCTGACTGAACATAACATACACTTCAGAGCTGCCCAAATCGATGCCGTGGGGTTCTATAAACTCATCAAGACCTTTACGACGAAGTATAGAGGCACCGACAAAACTATCCTCCAGAAACCCATCGATGTCTTCATCAATTAAGCGAGCCATGTTCATTTCACTGATAATGGCACCAACAAATTGCTGGTGATAATTATCGTCGTTGTAAAGCTGGGTAATTTCATCGCCATAGTAGTATTCATCGACAATACCTAGCTTATGGCCCGCTTGCATGAACTCAGTGATGTTTTGATACGGCATACTGCCGCCATAACGCCGCACGTACAAAATAAAGCTTTCTTCACGATAAGAGTCCGAAAAGTACGCAAACTGTTGGCGGTCTTCGGTGAGTGAGGCTCCAAGTACAAAGTCTACCTCACCAGAACGTAAGGCGTTTAATAGTTCAACCCAGGTGGCCTGCTGCATCGTAATGCTACAGTCCATGGTTTCGGCGATTGCATGCACAATCTCGACATCCAGCCCGGTCACCACATTACCAACACCAATGTATTGATAAGGCTCCCAGGCATCGAAGCCCATGGTTAATTCACAAGCTTCAGCCTGCGGCAGAGTTTCAGCCGTCACGTCTTCGGCAACATCCACATCAACCGCTTCAGGGACGGGTGGCTCTACCTGAGGCCCACAAGCCAGCAGCATCAGGACAAAGGGTAAAATAAACACAAGCGAGAAACGTTCCATAAAACACCTCTGCATATTGCTTAATTACTTCAAGCTTAGTGTAAAATAAAAAAATTTCCTCCAATCTCAACGACTTTTGTAAAATGAAGTTTGGCAGAAAGACTCGTAGCAGGCGAAATGTCTTGTCTGGTGGGGCATACAGCACCCGATGCAAAACTATTTTTTTCATACACGGATCACCCGTTGTATTTTTTTCATTACACTTGATCATAGGTCATCCAGCTTCAAGCATCACTTATCTGCCATACTTATATTGTTGGCGTATCTAAGGAGCTTTTTATGACGATTGAGTCAGCAGAACAGGCGAAACAAATTCTGATGCAGGCTATCCAGCATGGAGAGGAGCTTGGCTGGGAGGCCGTACGATTGCGTGATGTCTCAGAAACCTTAGGTATTCCCCTTAGCCAGATAAAGCTGCACTTTCAACAAAAAGATGACTTAGTCGATGCTTGGTTCGACTTGGCCGATCAAGCCATGCTTCACTGCCAGCAACATCCTGACTTTGAGCACAGTTCAGCCCAGGAGAAAATTAAGATAGCGATTCTGCACTGGCTCAATGCCATGGCTGCGCACCGAAAGCTAACCAGGCAAATGTTGTATTACAAACTTGAGCCAGGCCATATCCATTTGCAGGCTGCCGCCCTGCTACGGCTGAGTCGAACCATTCAATGGCTAAGAGAACTGGCAGATTTAAGAGCCCAAAACTTCAAGCGGATAGAACAGGAGCTTTTTTTATCCGGCTTGTTTAGCAGTACCTTTATTCGCTGGTTGCAAGCAAGTGAGCCAGCTAACCAAGCTGCATCCACCTGGCTGGAACGAGGTTTACAACTGGGACGCTGGCGTAAGCTTTGGCAATAAGTACAACTTAATCGAACGATTAGCCCAATAATTGCCACTTATTGTTCTTATTCCTATTTGTTATGGTGGGCTCAGGTTGTTTAACAGGAGTATCTAATGGGCTTATTAGTTGATGGGCATTGGCAGGATAAATGGTATGACACCAGTAAAACTAAAGGGCGTTTTCAGCGTCAGGATTCAAGCTTTCGCGACACCATCAGCCCTGACCATGCAGCTCAGTCAGGCCGCTACCACCTCTATGTCTCACATGCCTGCCCCTGGGCTCACCGAGCGCTGATTTTTCGCCAATTAAAATCATTGACATCGCATATTGCAGTCAGCGCCGTGTCGCCTATTATGCTGGAGCATGGCTGGGAATTTAATGGCAACAGTGGCGAGCCAGACCCACTTTATCATGCTGATTTTCTGCATCAGTTATACACCAGAGCAAAATCAGACTATAGCGGCCGAGTCACAGTACCTGTACTTTGGGATAAAGAGACTCAATCTATCGTCAACAATGAGTCAGCCGATATTATTCGGATTTTCAACAGCGTGTTTAACTCGCTGACCGAGAACTCGTATGACTTTTATCCAGAACAGCTGCAACCAAACATTGATGCTGTGAATGAATGGGTGTACAACGACATCAACAATGGTGTGTATAAGTGCGGCTTTGCCACGAAGCAAGATGCCTACGAAGAGGCCTATCAGAACTTATTCAGTGCACTGGATAAAGCGGACGCTCTATTAACAAAGCAGACATTTTTAACAGGCGACTACCTAACTGAGGCTGACTGGCGCTTATTCACCACCCTGATCCGTTTCGATGCGGTTTACGTGGGACACTTTAAATGCAACCAGCAACGCATTGCTGACTACCCTGCGCTTAGCCACTACCTAAGAGCTTTGTACCAATTACCTGGTATCGCAGACACCGTCAATATGGACCACATCAAACGGCATTACTACATCAGCCACCCCATGATCAATCCAACACAAATTGTACCAGCAGGCCCTAAGCTCGACTTTACTGCCCCGCATAACCGGGGACAATGGACATTAGACGATGTGGTGCTTAAACGCAGCTAACTTTTAACGCCACCAATCCAGTAGCCATCTTTAAACTTGTCTTGAATAAATTTCAGCACATCTGGCTCAGGCACGGCTTTAGAAAAATAGAAGCCTTGAGCCAGATCACAGTGGTGCTGGCGAAGCATCCGGAGTTGTGCGCTACTTTCTACGCCTTCTGCCACCACTTTCAATTCAAGCTTGTGGACCATGGCAATGGTCGAGGCGATAATCTGAAAATCAGCATGATTATCCAACATGCCAAATAAAAAGCTTTTATCAATTTTGATGGTATCAACCGGCATCTGCTTTAAGTAACTTAAGGATGAGTAGCCAGTACCAAAGTCATCTATCGCAAAACCAAATCCCATCTTTTTAATCGCGTGCATGCTGGCCAG
>JAIUMG010000132.1 GCA_022565655.1 Alkalimonas sp. | reverse complement strand
TGAGTGTTGAGTGTTGAGTGTTGAGTGTTGAGTGTTGAGTGTTGAGTGTTGAGTGAAAGCATTTTAGCGAACAAAAAATTATTAAAACAAATCATTTTACGTTATTAGCAGAGCAGTACTGCGGGCGACTAATACAGGATAAAAATCATGGCTCAGGCCCAGAAATATAAGATTAAAGAGCTTGAAACCTATCGCTGGAAAGGCTTAAACCGGCGCGGTAAAAAAGCAGACGGCGAAATTAAAGGCAGCTCCAGCCAGGAAGTCAAAGCCTTGCTGCGCCAGCAGGGCATTACGCCGTCGATGGTCAAACGCAAACCTAAACCCTTATTCAGTACAGAAAAAAAAGTTACCGCCGCCGATATCGCTGTAGTGACCCGGCAAATCGCTACCATGCTAGGCGCGGGGGTGCCACTGGTGCAAACCATTGATTTAATTGCCAGTGGCGCCGATAAAGCCAGCTTGCGTACTTTGATGCAAAAAGTATCCGTAAAGGTGCAAGCTGGTTTACCGTTATCGGAGGTGCTGCGTGAATACCCGAAGTACTTCGATGAGCTGTACTGTGATTTGGTGAAATCCGGTGAGCAATCGGGTGCCTTGGATGCCATTTTCGATCGCATTGCCATCTATAAAGAAAAGGCCGAGGCGTTAAAATCGAAAATTAAAAAGGCCATGTTCTACCCCATTGCGGTTTTGGTGGTAGCGGCCATTGTCACCTCGATCCTGCTGATTTTTGTGGTACCGCAATTTGCCGAAATTTTTGCTGGTTTTGGTGCCGAACTGCCGGCCTTTACTCTGTTTGTGTTGGGTATTTCCGACTTAATGCAGGCCTATTGGTGGGTGGTGCTGGGTATTTTATTTATTGCCGGCTATATCATCAAGCAGGCTTACAATAAAAATTTAAAAGCCCGCACCGCTATGGATGCCATGCTGCTTAAAGCGCCGGTGATTGGCGATATTTTAAATAAAGCCGCAGTAGCGCGCTTTGCCCGTACGTTATCCACCACCTTTGCCGCTGGCGTGCCATTAATCGATGGCCTGGAATCAGCCGCTGGTGCGGCTGGTAATGAAATTTACCGCAATGCCATTATGGAGATACGGGAAGAGGTGACCGCCGGTAACCAAATGCAAAATGCCATGAAAAATACCAAGCAGTTCCCGGAAATGGTGGTGCAAATGGTGGCCATTGGCGAAGAATCGGGTGCGCTGGATGGCATGCTAAGCAAAGTGGCCAATATTTACGAGCAGGAGGTTGATGATGCCGTCGATGGCCTGACCGCCTTGCTGGAGCCGATGATTATGGCGGTTCTGGGCGTAGTGATTGGTGGCCTGATTATCGCCATGTACCTGCCAATCTTCCAGATGGGTGATATCGTCTAATGATGGCTCAGTTTATTGAAGTAGTGCAGCAAGCGCCGTGGTTTTTCTATAGCCTGGTGCTAATTCTTAGTCTGTTGGTTGGCAGTTTTTTAAATGTGGTGATTTACCGCTTGCCAAAGATGATGGAACTGGGCTGGCAGCAGGAATACCAGGCCTATTTTCAGCCCGAGGGGCAGCCAGCTGGAACTGCAGCCGCCCCGCCCCGCTTTAACCTGGCGGTGCCACGATCGTGCTGCCCCAGTTGCCAGGCACCGATTGCCGCTAAAGACAATGTGCCTATTATCAGCTGGCTATGGCTGCGTGGGCACTGTCGCCATTGCGGTACCAAAATATCTGGCCGTTACCCGCTGGTTGAGGGGCTGACCGCTCTGCTATCTCTGGCCATTGCCTGGCATTTTGGCCCTACCTTAACCACAGTGGTATACCTGTTGGTGGTATGGGCTTTAATTTCACTGACCTTTATCGACCTGGATAAAATGCTGCTGCCCGATCAAATCACCCTGCCCTTGCTCTGGCTGGCCTTGTTATTTAGCCTAAGCAGCAATAGCCCGACACCAGCCGATGCCATTATAGGTGCCGCTGCTGGCTATTTGAGCCTCTGGTCGGTGTACTGGGGCTTTAAACTGCTGACCGGCAAGGAAGGCATGGGCTATGGCGACTTTAAACTGCTGGCGGTCTTTGGTGCCTTGCTGGGTTGGCAGCAACTGCCATTGATTATCTTACTCTCGTCTGCGGTCGGCGCTGTGGTTGGCATCGTGCTGATCCTGGTGCAAGGCCGGGATAAAAGCATGCCCATCCCATTCGGCCCCTACATTGCTGCTGCTGGCTATATCGCCATGCTGTATGGCGAACAGCTAACGCAATGGTATCTGCGCGTACTGGCGCCTTAGTTGATGAAACCATTGATCATTGGCCTGACCGGTGGCATTGGTTCTGGCAAAACAACGGTAGCCAATGCCTTTGCCGCTAAAGGCATTCAGCAGGTGGATGCAGATTTAGTGGCACGACAGGTGGTAGCACCCGGCAGCCCGGCACTGCAGCAGATCGTTGCTCATTTTGGTGCCGATATCCTGCAAAGCGATGGCGCACTCAATCGGGCCGCACTTCGGCAACGTATTTTCAGCCAGCCTGCCGAGAAAGACTGGCTGAATGCACTGTTGCATCCTATCATCCGTCAGCAGATGCAGGCGGAGCTTGCCACAGCCACCTCTAGCTATGTGCTGTTTGTTGCGCCCTTGCTGCTGGAAAACCAGCTGCAGAGTTACATTGACCGCCTGCTGGTGGTGGATGTCACCGAGCAAAACCAAATAGCGCGAACTTTATTGCGTGATGGGGGGTCTGAACAAGAAGTGGCTGCCATTATGGCGGCTCAAGTCAGTCGCCAGCAGCGCTTAGCAGCAGCCGATGACGTCATAGACAACAACGCCGGGCCAGAACAATTGGCTGCACAAGTCGATGCATTGCATCAGCGTTACCTGAAGTTAGCGGCCAAGCACAGCTAACTGAGTTCATAGATGAGAGCCATGACCGACGTAATTTACGAACACCCGCTAAATGAGAAGATCCGCACTTATCTGCGTATTGAGCACCTGCTAGACCAGGTGCATGCCCATGCTGCGCTCGATAACCAGGCCCAGCAGCAGGCCTTTTTTACCACCCTGTTTGCCTTGCTGGATATCATGGAGCGAAATGATGTCCGGCCCGATCTGATGAAGGATGTTGAGCGCTGCGAACAAGCACTGGTGAACTGGTCGCGTCATCCCTCGGTATCAGACGATGCCTTGCAGCACATGCTGCAAAAAGCGGTTCGGCTGCAAAGTGAACTCAACCGTTCCGGTAAGCTGTGTTCCAGCTTTAAAGAGGATGCTTTTCTGGCACCTATCCGTCAACGCTTTGCCATTCCCGGCGGGGCCTGCTTTTTTGATGTCCCTCAGCTGCAGTACTGGTTCAGCCAGTCACCGGTGGTTCGTCAGCAAGCGGCGGAAAAGTGGCTGGAGCAAATCGCCTTAGCGGCGCAAAGTATCGAGTTTGTGCTGACCTTTGTCCGCGAGCGTGGTCAGTTCGAAAGCCTGCATGCCGACAATGGCTTTTACCAGAGCACCACCGATAAATACGAATTACTGCGCTTAAAATACTCGATGGATTTAGCGGTTTACCCCACGGTCAGCGGCAACAAGTACCGTTTTGCCATTCGCTTTATGCAATTGAGTGAAGCCGATGGTCGTTATGCCGCCGAAAAGCCGATCCCATTTATGCTGGCTTGCTGTTAAACTTAGCGGCCTGTAAAACGTGAATCGACGGACCCCTGTATGAGCGCACCTGTTGTCAATTGCCCCACTTGTGAAACCAAAGTTGTCTGGAGTGACGCATCACCCTTTCGACCATTTTGCAGTGAGCGCTGCAAACTGATTGATTTAGGCGATTGGGCAGCCGAAAATCACCGTATTGCCGGTAAGCCGGATCTGAACGCTGAGCTGGGTGAGGAATACCTGGCGGAGTTAGAAGATGAATTAATGAACAAAGACAACGAGTTTTTTCGTTCATAACCATCAGGGCGCATGTTTGCGCCCTTAAAGCTGCATGACCCGCTCGACAATCGGCTGATTGGCATCCGGGAATGACAGCTTATTCAGCTCGCTGCTAGCGAACCACTGCACAGCCTGGCCTTCGACCCCGCGAGGTTCGCCGCTAAAGCCATCCACCAACCAGACATCCAATAAGACCTCTCGCTCCGGGTACTGGTGCCGTACCTGCAGCAAAGGCTGTGCCGTTTGCACCTGAATGGCCAGCTCTTCGGCCAGTTCGCGTTGCAGGGCACTAAACACGGTCTCACCAGCTTCTAGTTTGCCCCCGGGGAACTCCCACTTATCCCCCTGGTGCTGATGACTGGCACGGTGACTCAACAAGACCTTGCCATCTTGCCAGATCACCCCTACAGCCACATGTAAAAAAGGGGCGCCAGGCCCCTTTTGATTGCGGTTACCTGACATTAGCTTAGCTTGCCATGGCAATGTTTGTACTTTTTACCTGAGCCACAGGGGCACGGGTCATTGCGGCCAACCTTAACGCCATCCCGTACCATAGGACCAGCGGCCTGAGCCGGAGCCTCACCACCTACCTGCTCTGCGTCGTCATGCTTGTACTGATGCGGTACAGCATCGGCTTTGCGGCGTTGCTCTTCAACGGCATCCACATCTTCAGCGGCCCGAACCTGAACCCGGCTTAACACACTGACCACATCCAGTTTCAGGTTATCCAGCATTTGCGAGAACAGCTCGAACGATTCGCGCTTGTACTCTTGCTTCGGATTCTTCTGCGCGTAGCCACGCAAGTTGATGGCCTGACGCAGGTGATCCATCGCTGCCAGATGCTCTTTCCAGTGCGTATCCAGGCTTTGCATCATGATGGCTTTTTCAAACTGCCGCAGAACTTGCGCGCCCACCATCTCTTCTTTCGCTTGGTAAGCTTGCTCAACGTGTTCCTGAATGCGTTCACGCAGCTTTTCTTCGTGCAGCTTGTTGTCGTCTGCCAACCACTTTGCAATCGGCAGTTCGATGGTGAAGTCGGCTTTTAACCGCTGCTCAAGGCCTGGCACATCCCACAACTCATCCAGTGATTGCGGCGGAATATACTCGCTAATGACCGAATCCAGTACGTCGCCACGAATGGCATGAACGGTCTCAGAAATATCGCTGGTGTCCATCAGCTCGTTGCGCTGCTCGTAGACAACCTTACGCTGATCATTGGCCACGTCATCGAACTCAAGCAATTGCTTACGAATATCGAAGTTACGGGCTTCTACTTTGCGCTGTGCATTTTCAATGGCACGGCTGACCCAGGGGTGTTCAATGGCTTCCCCTTCTTTCATACCCAACTTACGCATCATGCCCGCCATACGGTCGGAAGCAAAAATACGCATCAAGGGATCTTCCAGTGACAAGTAGAAGCGAGATGAACCTGGGTCGCCCTGACGGCCAGAGCGGCCACGTAACTGGTTATCGATACGACGGGATTCATGCCGCTCGGTCGCCAGAATATGCAAGCCACCTGAGGCAATCACGGCGTCGTGGCGTTGTTGCCAGTCGGCCGTCAGCTTTTCAATCTGCTCGGCGGTTGGGTTCTCCAGCGCGGCGATTTCAGCCTGCAAATTCCCCCCCAGCACAATATCGGTACCACGACCGGCCATGTTGGTGGCAATGGTGACCGTGCCCGGCTGCCCGGCCTGAGCAATGATTTGTGCTTCGTTGGCATGGAATTTAGCGTTAAGCACCTGGTGCTTAATTTTTGCTTTTTTCAGCAAGCCTGACAAATACTCAGAGCTTTCTATCGAGGCCGTCCCCACCAGCACTGGGCGGCCAGCATCCCGATTGGCTTTAATATCTTCGATAATAGCGGCAAATTTGTCCACTGCATTCAGATACACCAGATCAGCCATATCTTCCCGTACCATCGGTTTGTTGGTAGGGATAACAATGGTTTCAAGGTGATAAATTTGCTGGAACTCAAAAGCTTCCGTATCGGCTGTCCCTGTCATACCCGCCAGCTTTTCATACAGGCGGAAGTAATTCTGAAAGGTAATGGATGCCAGCGTCTGGTTTTCGTTCTGAATATTGACGCCTTCTTTGGCCTCAACCGCCTGGTGTAGGCCTTCAGACCAGCGACGCCCTTCCATGGTACGGCCAGTGTGCTCATCAACAATGATGATCTCACCATTTTTCACCACATAATCGACATCTTTCTTAAACAGGTTGTGCGCCCGAAGAGCCGCATACACATGGTGCAGCAAGGTAATATTTGAGGCGGAAAATAAATGATCGTCTGGCTGAATTAAGCCCTGCTCTTTGAGGATTTCTTCGACCCGGATCTGCCCCAACTCGGTCAGGTAGACCTGCTTGGCTTTTTCATCAATGGTGAAGTGGCCATCGCCCTCTACCCCTTCTTCGTCTTCTTTTTCCTGCTTCACCAATTGCGGAACCAGGGTATTGATTTGTTTGTAAAGCTCTGAGCTATCTTCGGCCGGGCCAGAAATAATCAGCGGTGTCCGGGCTTCATCGATCAGAATGGAATCCACCTCATCGATAATGGCAAATGCCAGTTTTCGTTGTACCCGATCTTGTGCGGCAAAGGCCATGTTATCGCGCAGATAATCAAAGCCAAACTCATTGTTGGTGCCATAGGTAATATCGGCCGCATAGGCCTTTTGTTTTTCCGGCGGTGCCATACCAGGCACATTGACTCCAACCGATAAGCCCAAAAACTCAAACAAAGGCGCGTTGGTTTCCGCATCTCGGCGTGCCAGGTAGTCGTTGACCGTAATCACGTGCACCGCTTCGCCACTGAGCGCATTCAGGTAAGCAGGCAGGGTTGCGGTCAGCGTTTTACCTTCACCAGTACGCATCTCGGCAATTTTTCCCTGATGCAATACAATGCCGCCGATCAGCTGCACATCGAAGTGCCGCATCTTAAACACGCGCTTACTGGCCTCTCGCACTGTCGCAAAGGCTGGCACCAACACATCATCCAGGGTGGCCCCTGCGCTGACTTGCTGCTTCAATTCAGTGGTTTTTGCTTGCAGCTGCTCATCCGACAAGGCTTCAAACTCAGCTTCCAGCGCGTTGATTTCATGAACTTTCTTTTGCAGTTTCTTTAAGAAGCGATCATTGCGACTGCCGATAAACTTGGTGAACAATTTTCCAAACATGTTTTGGTTACCATTTAATTCGAATTTATTTCTACATCAGGAGGGTGACATTACCCATCTCTCTGACCGATGTCCAATCAACTTTTACTCTGATCGCTTTTGCCCTGATGCTGGCTATTTGAGCTGATATGGTGCTTCAGCGATTAACTTTCAAGTGAGTACGATAGAATAGGAAAAAATGCTACACTTAAACCAACGCAAACCAAGGCATGGCTATGGCTCGTTACTCGCAAAAACCAACCCAGCTGACTCACTTACTCACCGACCTGCCGTTACTGCAACGCCAGCAATCACCTGATCAGTTACAACGTTGCAACCAGCTACTGACTGAACTATTGCAGCACCCTGATCATGGCTGCCAGGTCGGCCGGATTAAACATGGCCGGGCGGTTATATTATGTCAGTCTGCGGCCTGGGCCACACGAGTCAAAATGCAACGCGACGCCATTTTAGACAATTTTCGCCAAAAAATCTTGCCTGATTTAGCCGGTTTAGACATTGAAATTACGCCAAACAGCCGAATTCGTCAGCCAGAGCCGAAAAAAACCACAAAACAGCCGACGCTAAGTGATGATGCTGCGCAGCGAATGGAGCAACTGGCAGCGTCCAGCTCCGGCCCCTTGCGCGAATCGCTACTCAAGCTGGCGGCGAAAAGAAGAGCTAAAGGCTGAGGCGTGTTCAGCTCGAACCACCTTGTTCACACGAACGCGCCGTGAACCCATCCATGGGGGCTCTGTGAAGCCCGTCCAGGGCTTCAAAGGTTCGCTAAGAACAAGCCTTATCTCGCGTGTCTGACACCGATGCACCTGAAGGCACTCTGCCCTGACACCTACCACGAAACATTACAGGACAGGCATAAAAAAACCAGCCGAAGCTGGTTTTTCTAAAAGTAGATGGGTACTACGCAAGCTGAGGTGCTAAGAAAGAGATTGGCATATCGGCCGGATCTTCAAAGGTAACAAATTCCCAGCTTTCCTGATCCGCTAACATGGCGCACAACAATTTGTTGTTGATGGCATGGCCGGTTTTGTAGGCACTGAATTCACCCAAAATACTGTAGCCGGCCATGTACAAATCACCAATGGCGTCTAACACCTTGTGTTTAATGAACTCATCGTCGTAACGCAGCCCATCCTGGTTTAACACCCGGAACTCATCCAGTACCACGGCATTATCGAAACTACCGCCCAGCGCCAGATTGTTCGCACGCAGGTATTCAATATCATGCATAAAGCCAAAAGTACGGGCACGGCTGATGTCTTTAATAAAACTGGCAGCAGAAAAGTCCATTTGCAGGCGCTGTTGCGTACCGGCAATCACCGGGTGCTCAAAATCAATCGCCACATCCAGCTTAAAGCCATGATAAGGCTTGAACTCAGCCCATTTATCACCATCTTCAACCCGGACAGGTCGCTTGATACGAATGAATTTCTTGGCGTGCTTTTGCTCGCTGACACCAGCTTCCAGCAACAAGTACACAAAAGGATTGGCACTGCCATCCATAATAGGCACTTCGGCTGCATCGACTTCCACAATCAGGTTGTCGATACCAAGACCGGCCACCGCAGCCATTAAATGCTCGGTGGTCGACAAACGCACGCCATCTTCATTGATCAAACAAGTACATAACACAGTATCCCCAACCATTTCCGGGTTGAGTTTAAAGTCCACGATCGGATCCAGGTCGACTCGCCGGAAAATAATTCCGGTGTGATCAGGCGCAGGCCGGAGAGTTAGCGTGACCTTCTCACCCTTGTGCAGGCCAACCCCGACCGACTGGACGGTTTGTGCAATGGTACGTTGTTTGATCATAATCGTATCCAGCTCAAAAAATGAACACTATAAATCGGTCGCGAAGTATAGCACCTGTTAACATATTTTGCCATACGTAACTG
>JAIUMG010000131.1 GCA_022565655.1 Alkalimonas sp. | reverse complement strand
GGAGCGGTACACGCTAATATTATCTTCGCCGTACTTTTCGATGGCTTCGTCTTCGGTCAGCCCCAAAGTGCCGATGGGTGGGTGGCTGAACACCACGGTTGGGATCAGGCTGTAATCCATGTGAGCATCGGGCAGGGCCGGGTTAAATAAACGTTCGGCCAGTAGCCGGCCAGCTTTAATGGCGACTGGGGTCAGCTGAGCTTCGCCAGTGATATCACCGACGGCGTAGATGCCTTTGACATTGGTATTTTGGTAGCGATCGGTGCGGATAAAGCCATGTTCATCCGTGGCAACCCCTGCGGCAGCCAGATTAATGCTATCGGTCGCTGGCTCACGGCCAATGGCCCAGATCAGGCAATCAACATTAAACAACATGCTGCCATCGTCACAGCTGATGGTCAGTTTGCCATCTGACGACTGCTCCACTTTGCTGACATTGGTTTGGGTATGCAATTGCAGCGCATCTTGCTGCATGCGTTGCAACAATGCATCGGTGATATCGCTGTCGAAGTTTCTAAGTGGTCTATCTTTTCGCACCAGCAAATGGGTATCGCTGCCCAAGGCATGCAAGACACCGGCAATTTCGACCGCAATGTAGCCTGCGCCAACCACCACTGCTTTCTTCGGTTGTTCGGTTAAGGCAAAAAAACCATCAGAGTCGATGCCATATTCAGCACCCGGAATATCAGGGCGGCTCGGCCGGCCACCGACGGCAATGGTAATATGATCGGCAGTGATCCGCTCACCATTCACCTCAACCGTGTTGGCATCAACAAAAGTGGCAAAACCTTCAATAAACTCGACGCCGTTGCTGGCAAAGCCACGCTGATAACCGCCATGAATACGCTCGATATAAGCCTGGCGGTTGTTGACCAGGGTTTGCCAGTGAAAATCCTGCTGCTCCAGCTGAAAGCCGTAAGCACTGCTGTATTTAATGGCTTCAGCGATATGAGCGCCGTACCACATCACTTTTTTTGGCACGCAGCCAACATTAACACAGGTACCGCCAACGGCTTTGGCTTCTATTACAGCTGCTTTGGCCCCTCTCATGGCGGCCCGGTTAGCCGATGCAATACCACCACTGCCGGCGCCAATGGCCAGATAATCAAAATGTCGAGTCATAAAATTGCCTGTTAATTACGTACCATGTATTCGTATATAAGGCTGTGCTGAGCCAATCACAAGGTTTATGCGTTGAAACAACACTGCAAGCACCTTGAGAACCAACCGAGGCATCCCAACATACAATGATTATTGCCTCGCGTTTACAGGACTGTTTATGAGCATGATTAGCAACCCCTTATTGACCTTTACCGACTTACCGCCTTTTTCCAAGATTAAACCTGAGCAGGTAAAGCCTGCGGTTGAAGCTGCGATTGCCAGTGCCCGAGCGGCGGTGGAGGAGGTGGTGCAGCAAACCGACGTCAGTTGGGCCAGTCTGGTCGAGCGATTGGAACATGACAGCGATCGGCTGGGCAAGTTGTGGTCGCCGGTATCGCATTTAAATTCGGTGATGAATAGCCCGGAGCTGCGTGAAGCCTATGAGTCCTGTTTGCCACTGTTGTCTGAGTTCAGCACCTGGCTGGGGCAACATGAAGGCTTGTATCAGGCTTACCGGACTTTAGCGGCTAGTGATGAGTACTCGAAACTATCGCCCGCGCAGCAAAAAGTGATTCAAAACGCGCTGCGTGATTTTAAACTCTCCGGCATTGGTTTGCCTGCCGAGAAAAAACAGCGTTACGGCGAGATCCAAAGCCGTTTATCTGATTTGGCATCCAGTTTTTCCAATCATACCCTGGATGCAACGCAGGCCTGGTTTAAGCATATTACCGATGAGTCGGCGCTGGCTGGCTTGCCGGAAGATGCCAAACTGGCAGCCGCCGAGGAAGCCAAACATCGTGAGCTGGACGGTTGGGTTATTACGCTGGAGTTTCCAAGCTATTTGGCGGTGATGACCTATGCCGATGATCGGGCTCTGCGACAGGAACTCTACAGTGCTTACTGCACCCGGGCGTCTGATCAGGGACCAACCGCTGGTCAGTTTGATAACACCGAGATTATTGAAGAAACCCTGGCATTGCGGCATGAGCTGGCGCAGTTGCTGGATTTTGCTACGGCTGCTGATGAATCCTTAGCTACCAAAATGGCCGAAAGCCCGGCGCAAGTATTGGATTTTTTACAAGATCTAGCGGCACGGGCGAAACCGCAAGCAGAACAAGACCTGGCTGAGTTAAAACACTTTGTGCAGCAAGAGTTCAACCAGCATGAGCTTGAAGCCTGGGATATTGGCTATTACGCTGAAAAATTGAAACAAGCCAAGTACGCTATTTCAGATGAACAGTTACGCCCTTACTTTCCAGAAACCAAGGTGGTGCCGGGATTATTCACCGTGGTGGAAAAACTATTTGGTATGCAGGTGAAGCCGCGTGAAGGGGTTGATGTCTGGCATCCTGATGTGCGTTTTTACGATATCTTTGATGCCAGCGGTCAGCTACGTGGTAGTTTTTATCTGGATTTATACGCCCGGGCGAAAAAGCGTGGCGGCGCCTGGATGGATGACTGCCGTGGCCGACGCATACTGCCATCCGGCGAGCTGGAAACGCCGGTGGCTTATTTAACCTGTAACTTTAATAAACCGGTGGGTGGCAAGCCCGCGCTGTTCACGCACGATGAAGTGGTGACCTTGTTTCATGAGTTTGGCCATGGCTTGCACCATATGCTGACGCAAGTGGATGCGGCTGCGGTGGCTGGTATCAATGGCGTGGCCTGGGATGCTGTCGAGCTACCCAGTCAGTTTTTGGAAAACTGGTGCTGGCAGCCAGAGGCACTGGCTATTATTTCCGGACATTATCAGAGCGGAGAAGCACTGCCGCAAGATTTGCTGGATAAAATGCTGGCGGCAAAAAACTTTCAATCGGCGATGTTTCTGGTACGTCAGCTTGAATTTGCTTTGTTTGATTTTCGTTTGCACGCTGAATACGACCCGGCCCTGGGTGGGCGGGTGCAACAGCTACTGGATGAAGTTCGGGCTCAGGTTGCGGTGATTGTACCGCCACGATTCAATCGTTTTCAGCATGGCTTTGGTCATATCTTTGCTGGCGGTTATGCGGCTGGCTATTACAGCTACTTGTGGGCCGAGGTGTTGTCGTCGGATGCCTTTAGTCGCTTTGAAGAAGACGGTGTATTTAATGTTGACACCGGCCGTGATTTTCTGCAATGGATCTTAGAGCGGGGCGGCAGTGCTGAGCCGATGGAGCTATTTAAAGGCTTCCGTGGCCGAGAGCCATCCAATGAAGCCTTACTGCGGCATATGGGGATAAAAGCATCTGGTTAAAAAATTCCAGCCAGTGAACGCATTAAGCCTAGCTTTAAAGCAGGCTCGGCATCTTCCCACTCCAGGTTGGCCTGGTTGGCAAAGCTGACAATACGCGCCTGGTATTTGCGCCGATCCAGAGTTCGCTGCCATAACTGCTCGGTTGAGCCGCTGTCGCCTTGCAGAAGTAAGTGAGCACTTTGTTCCAGCACGGGCTGATCCTGTTCGTGTGGGGTTTTTTCTGCGACTTGAATATCGGTGACCATGGTGTAGTAAACATCCTGGACCATTTGCCGACCAGCATATTCAGCACCAGCAATCACCGCCAGGGCGATTAAAGTGTTGCGTAGCTCTTTGGTGCTGACGTCACGTCCGCTGGAGTAACCAACATAGACATTGCTTGAGCTCGAGCGATTGCGGCGTTGTTGCTTTGCTGTTGCTTCCTCGGGAAGGGGAGCAGGCAGAGCAGCCAATGCGGGGTTCATCAGTAAAGCAATATCGTGTTCGCTCATGTCGTACTCAGGTTGAGACAACACTTTTTCAGGCGATTTTTTAAGCACAGTGCGGACATTCACCTGCAACCAGTATTGCGCCAGGGCAGGGCTATCAATCAGCTGATAGCCACGTTGTTGCAACAGTTCAGCGACTGACTGAGCGATGGGTTGTTGAAATTCGGCGGCCGTTTGGCGAATATCCAGAAAGACGGTACGCTGCTCAGGCTCAACAGGGTCCAGATAGATGGTTTGGCTCATGCGGGTCTGCACATCCAACTCACCTTTGGCGATAGAACGGTGAATAGCGGTACAGCCTGAAAGCTGTACCACGATGAACACGACCAACAGCAGTAACCCAAGCCGCGGCATTAGAATAGGCCAGCCAGGGAGCGTACCAGGCCCATTTGCAACTCAGGGGCGGCATCTTCCCACTTCAGGTTGGATTGATTGGCATAGCTGATCACCCGGCTTTGGTAACGGCGTTGATCGCTCTGACGCTGAAAACTAGAGGTGGTACTGCCACTGTCGCCTTGTACCAGTAAGTGCTCAGAGCGTTCTTGCACGGTGCCATCGAAACGCTCCATAATTTGAATATCGGTGATCACGCTGTAATACACATCTTCAATTAAAGCATCGAACACGGTTCCGGCGACAGCGCCGGCAATAGCGGCACCAGTGGCCGCAGAGCCGGATGAGCCTCCGGTGGCTCTATGCACCGTATGTCCCAGCACAGCACCGCCGGCCGCGCCATACCCTGCATTCATAGCGCTATTGGCTGCGCGGGCATTGGTACGACCCACTTGCAAGATATTCGCTTGCAGCCAGTAGGTGGCCTGAGAGGGACTATCAATGACCCGGTAACCCCGACTTTGCAGTGATTGAACGACCATAGGCCGGATATCAAACTCAGGTTTATCAGAAGTGTTACGAATATCAACAAAGATAGTGCGCTGCTCTGGTTCGACTGGATCCAGGAAGATGGTGGAACTCATCTGCGTTTGCACATCAAGGTTTCGTTTGGCCACTGAGGTATGCACCGCCCCACAGCCAGTTAGGGTAAGTGTGATCACAATCACACTGAGCCAAAGCATTTGTTTCATTTTAGGCTTCCTGTTATAACATAAGCTCAACACCTTGAGTCTAACCTGCTAAGCTTAATGCAAGCTTAATCAATCAAATTTCCTGAACTGTGTATCCGGAGTGAAGTATGCGAATCGTCCAAGGGCTTTCGGCCTGTTGTTTAGTTGTGTTGCTTGCTGCTTGCCAGCAGGGGCAGGCTAGTGCTGAGCGGGTAGCACCAGAACCACTGATTGAACCTATTGATCCGCAAACCAACCCTATAGCGGCCGTCAAAGAGCGAGACAGACAAATGAAAGCACATCCTGACTTGTCAAAAATGCGGAGTGACATCATGGATATGATCGGTGAGGCCAGAGCCGATGATGTCAGCCAATGCCGTGTGGTTGGCTTTGGGCATAAGCCTTGTGGCGGCCCGGCTGAATACATTACTTATTCTGTGAAAAGCAGCAATGAAACCGTGTTGCAGCAAAAAATAAACAGCTACAACAAAGCTGCCGAGGCGGAAAATATCCGACTGGGAAGGTTGTCCGATTGCGCCATTGTTCCCAAACCTGAAGTCAGCCTGGTCGATGGCAAATGCCAACTGTCAGGGCAGCAAAAAGTCGAGCTGAAGTAAAGCAACACTGGCGCATTGAGTCGTGTACCGAGTACACTAGCACTTTGTGGCGTGGATTGCTCAAGACCTATGATTTTAGTTCCATCGACCTTGCTGGCTGACGCAAGCTCCAACTACTTGCAGCAGCTATCACAACGATTTCAGTTACCAATGCAGGATAGCGTGTCTGGCTGGTACCTGAGCTGGCAAGATGATCGGCTGGTGTTGCGTCATACCGAGCTGCCCAAGCAAAGTGATATTCTGGTTGATTTTGCCAGTGGCAGTAGTAGCTACCGGCGTCAGTACGGTGGCGGTAAAGATGAGGCGATAGCCAAAGCGGTGGGCTTGAACAAAAAGCGTGATCTTACCGTCTTGGATGCAACCGCCGGCCTTGGCCGTGATGGCTTTGTGCTGGCCAGTATTGGCGCGGACGTGACCTTAGTCGAGCGCAACCCCATGGTAGCAGCGCTGTTGGCGGATGGCTTACGCCGGGCTGCCCAGCATCCTCAGTTGGCTGAGTGGCTGCCGACACGAATGCGTTTGCAATTCAGCCCGGCAATCGACGCTTTACAGCAGGCTGAGCCAGTGGACGTAGTGTATCTGGACCCGATGTTTCCTGAGCGGCAAAAGTCGGCACTGGTCAAAAAAGAAATGCGTGCCTTTCATGAAGTGGTTGGTGAGGATCCAGACGCTGATCAATTGTTTGAACCGGCACTGCAGCTGGCCAAAAAGCGCTTGGTGGTGAAAAGGCCCGCCTACGCAGCTGCTTTGGCCGGAACCAAACCCAGCCATATGGTCAAAGGGAAGAACAATCGCTTTGATGTGTATGTAAAAGCTGCGTTGTAAAGGCTGTGATGATGTTGAACTCAGCACAGTAAACATAGCTGATGCCTTCTTTGGGGCGGCATAATGAAAGACAACCAAAAGGAAATGATCATGATTAACGTTGGCGATACCTTACCAGAGGTCAGCTTTCAGCAACTAACGGCTGATGGCATGAAAAACCCGACTACAGCAGATGTATTTCGCGGTAAAAAAGTAGTGCTGTTTGCAGTACCAGGTGCTTTTACCCCGACTTGCTCTGAAGCGCACCTGCCAGGTTATATTGCGCTGGCAGATGAAATCAAAGCCAAAGGCGTCGATAGTATCGTCTGTACTGCGGTCAATGATGCCTTTGTTTTGGCTGCCTGGGCTGAGACACAAAATTCAGATGAAATCACCTTTCTGGCTGACGGTGGGGCCGCGTTTCATAAAGCCATCGGCTTGACCATGGATACTGGCGACTTTGGTGGCGTGCGCTCTCAGCGCTACGCCATGATTGTAGAGGATGGCAAAGTCACTAGCCTGAAAGTCGAAGAAGGTAAAAGCTTCGAAGCCAGTAAAGCAGAAACCATACTGGCCGCATTGTAAGTCGGTACACATTGTTGATTTCGACACTCAGAGGGTAAGGCTGCTGCTTTACCCTTTTTCTTTTCATGATCAGAGCTGGTAAGATAGTGCGTCTATCTATCTGGCCAGGAATGCGTTATGCAAACGGTTAATATTATTTGTATTAAATGGGGCACCAAGTTTGATGCCAGCTATGTCAATAAGCTGTATTCAATGGTGAGCCGCAACATCACTTTGCCTTTTCGCTTTATTTGTTTCACCGATGATGCTCATGACATCAATCCTGAGGTAGAAGTGAAAGAGATCCCGATGGTGGGCTTCAAAGATTTTGATGAGCGTCTGCCCTGGAGTTTTGGCCATGGTTGGTTGAAAGTCACCAGCTTTGCCGACCCGCTGTATGATTTAACCGGCCCGACGCTGTTTCTGGATTTGGATGTGGTGATTGTTGATAACATCGATTGCTTTTTTCAGCCCGAAGGCGAGTTTTTTGTCATCAAAGAGTGGGATAAATCCGACGCCACTGGCAATACATCGGTGTATCGCTATGACGTTGGTGCACACAGCGATTTGATTGAGCTGTTAAAAAACCATAAAGAGCGTGAGTTGGCCAAGGTACGGAATGAACAGGAATTTGTCACCCAGAACTTAGCTGCCCAGGGAAAATTGCAGTACTGGCCAGCTGAGTGGTGTGTCAGCTTTAAGCGACACTGCATGGCGAAAGGCATCATGAGTTGGTTTAAGCCTGCCACGATACCTGAAGGGGCTAAAATTGTGGTGTTTCATGGTAAACCAAATCCGCCAGATGTGATTGCTGGCGTCAGTGGCAAATGGTATCGGCGGGTGTTGCCGGTGCAATGGGTGGCTGATCTGTGGCGCTAAGCCAAGGGTAGACTGCTGCAATGTGAGCCAGGCTTGAAGCCGCTAAGGGCGGCTTTTAGCTAATTGCTGCTGATAGAACGCCAGCACCTCATCCGCTTTGGCCGTTGGTAAAAAGCGCTTCATCGGGTACTGTTGCCGAGAGGCACTGGCATGTTCACGCATGGCTTGTGCCATGGCAGCAATGTCATCAACCGGTGTGAGTGGCCGGCCGATAACAGGCTGCAAATAGCTGGCCCCTTCGGATGCTGTGGCAAGAATAGGCAAGCCGGCATGCATGGCTTCCAGAAAGACCAGGCCAAAGGGTTCGGTGCGGGCGGTGCTGACAAAGAGATCAAAGCAGCGCAGCCAATTTTGCGGTTCATTGCTAAAACCCGGCATAATCACTTCTGCTGGAGCTTGCTGTCGTATTTGTTGCCAGCTCTTTCCCTGCCCAACAATGACCAATCGACTGTTCGGGATCGCTGCTTGTTCAAATGCTTCGATCAAAACATCATGCCCTTTGCTGTGCTCGACTCGCCCCAAAGCTCCAAACACAATGGCATCCTCAGCGATACCATACTGCTGACGCAGCCGGCTTCTGGCTTCCGGGTCGGCCAATGTGGGCAGCGACCAGTTATCAATTTGTGTGCTGTGGCTGCGAAGAGGCTCGGGAATACAGTGTAATTGCCAGGGGGCTATAGCGATCAGGGCATCCAGTGCTTGGTGTTGTTGTTTTTTATAGTGGATATGTAAGGTAGCCACTCTCAGACAAAGCCCGGCCACCCCATGCAAAGCCCGACAAGCGGCGCTTAAATGAGCATGTGCCACATCCGGTGCCAGCTGGCGTAGCCGCTGGCGGCACTGCCAAATAGCCAGTGGTTTCCAGCCGCGCACGATTTCAACTTTGACCTTTGCTGACAAGCGGTGGGCAATGGCATCAGGCCGTTGTTCACAGCCGCGCTGGTGCAGGATCATGGTGACATCGTGCTGCTCAGCTTGTAAATTCGCCAGCTCTACGGCATGACGTTCACTGCCGGCAAAGCTATGGGTCAGAATGATGTGGACAATTTTCATCAGGGTGAGTGCTCAACTTCAGGGCAAACAGATGCAGCAGGGCTGCTTTTAGCTATGGTATACTAATTCTTTTATCAGCTGAAGTGACTGATAGCGATGAGATTAGCTTGCCGGTCATCCTGTTTGAACGATTGAAGGTGGTTTTGAAAAACACATCCTTGCTGACGTACAACTTACTACTTTATGTGCTG
>JAIUMG010000130.1 GCA_022565655.1 Alkalimonas sp. | reverse complement strand
CGGTTAGCGACATGGCCATCAGGGTAAAGTGGCTATGATACAGCTCGGTAATGTGGCCGATGGCCGCTTCCAGCCACCACAGCATCAGTTCGACAATCAGAAAAGCCAGACAACCACCGAACAGACCAAACCAGACCCCGGTATACAGAAAAGGCCGTTGAATAAACGCATCGGTGGCACCGACCAGCTTCATCACTTCGATTTCTTCTTTCTTATTCATGATCGACAAGCGAATGGTATTGCCAATAATCAACAGCACGGCGCTCAACAATAAAACCGCGATGGCTAGTACCGCCTGCCGCAGCAATAGCAGCATGGCATCCAACCGCTCCAACCAGGCAATATCCAGCTTACCAAACTCGACAATGCGCTCTTGCTCAATTCTGGCGCGCAGTTGCTCGGCAGCCTGTGGCTGGGTATTGCGTGGCAGCACCAACAACACATTCGGCAATGGGTTATCAGCCACATGCTGTATGGCCTGGCCAAAACCAGACATCTGACGGAATTCCTCCATCGCCTGTTGCTTGGAAATAAAGTGCACTTGCTCGATATCCGGGTCTGCGGCGAGCATGGTGCGCAAGGTGGTGATTTGTGCGTCAGTGGCATCGTCTTTAATAAAAAAGCTGATTTCAGCTGCCTGAGTAAAACTGCCACTGATCGATTGCACATTTTTGACCAGCAGATGCAAGGTCGCTGGCAGCGTTAAGCTAACGCCCAGCACGGCTATGGTCATCAGTGATGCCAGTGGCGTACGCCATAACTCGCCAAGGCTGCCAATCGACTGACGTAAATGATGGGTGCAAGACATCCACCAACGCTGCATCAGGCTGATTTTTTTGGCGGTTGCTCCGGTCGCCCGGCCAGAAAACAGAATACTCACAATGGCTCCTCAATTTGCAATAAACCATCGTTGATCATTTTGCCTTGCTTGAGCGTCAGGGTCCGATAACGCATCCGGGCCACCAGGCCATGATCGTGCGTGGCGATCAGCACCGACACCCCAACCTGATTAAAGGCTTCAAACACCTGCATGATGTCTTTCGATAACTCCGGGTCCAGGTTACCGGTTGGCTCATCGGCCAGCAATAAAGGCGGCTTATTCACCACAGCCCGGGCAATGCCAACCCGTTGTTGCTCTCCACCCGATAAGGTTTCCGGCAGGCAACGGACTTTGTCCAGCAAACCGACTTTATCCAGCGCCGCATGCACCCGCTTGACCATGTCTTTGCCGGTAAAGCCCTCAATAATCAATGGCAATGCCACATTATCGAACACGGTGTGTTCCATCAGCAAGCGGTGATTCTGAAAAATAATGCCGATATCACGACGAATATAAGGCACCTGATGACGACGAATGCGACTCAGATCAATCTGGTTGATCATCACCCGCCCTGTGGTCGGCCGTTCGATCAGGCTGATCAGCTTCAGTAAGGTACTTTTGCCGGCCCCGGAGTGGCCAGTGAGAAAAGCCATTTCTCCCTTGGCCAGCTCAAAACTAATGCGGTCGAGCGCGATAAAGCCGCCCGGGTAGCTTTTACTTACCTGATCAAAGGTCAGCATAGGTCAGGCATCCCTGTTAAATAAGGCGTCAATAAAGTCATTGCTGTTAAAGGTACGCAAATCATCAATGCTCTCACCGACACCGATATAGCGGATCGGGATAGTAAATTGGTCGGCAATGGCAAAAATGACCCCACCTTTGGCGGTACCGTCCAGCTTGGTTAATGTGATCCCCGTCAGTGGCACAGCCTCATTGAATAAGCGCGCCTGACTCAAGGCATTTTGACCGGTTCCGGCATCCAAGGTCAACATCACTTCGTGCGGAGCATCCGGTTGAATTTTTTGCAGCACCCGGACAATTTTTTTCAGCTCTTCCATCAGGTGGGCTTTGTTTTGCAAACGGCCTGCGGTGTCTGCAATCAACACGTCGATGTTGCGGGCTTTAGCCGCCTGGTAAGCGTCGAAAATAACCGAGGCACTGTCGGCTCCAGTATGCTGAGCCACTACCGGGATCGAGTTGCGCTCGCCCCACACTTGCAACTGCTCCACCGCCGCGGCGCGGAATGTATCACCTGCGGCCAGCATCACCTGCTTGCCTTGTTGCTTAAACTGTTGCGCCATCTTACCAATGGTGGTGGTTTTGCCAACGCCGTTGACACCAACCATCAGAATCACAAAAGGTCCGTCAGCAGATACCGGCTGCAACGGCTGCTCAACATCCTTGAGCATGGTCGCCATGTCTTGCTGCAGTTTCTGGTACAGCTGCTCGGCATCTTTCAACGCTTTTCGGTCAGCATGCTGAGTCAGTTGCTTGATCAGAGTCTGGGTGGTGTCTACTCCGACATCCGCCATCAATAACTGTGTTTCCAGCTCTTCGTACAAATCATCATCAATCTTTTTGCCCAAAAACAAGCTGGCAAGGCCCGAGCCCAGGTTCTGGCTGGTTTTACTGAGCCCCTGACGCAAACGGGCAAACAGCCCGGGTTTTGCCGCCGCTTGAGCTTTCGTATCCGGCTGGGCAGATGTCGCTGGCTGCTCAGCTGAAGTCGCTTCAGACTCGCTCGCTTTTGCCGCCTCGTTGGGTTCAGTGCTCGACTCGGCTGCTGCTGAGTCTGGCTGAATGTCAGCTATGGATGACGCAGCGGTGGATTCCGCCTCAGGCTTTGACTCAGAGCCAACCGCACCGGCTGTATCAGTCGGTTTAGCAGGCTGTGTTTCCGCTTGTTCGGAGGATTCAGCAGGAGTGGCTGGTTTTTTGCCAAAACCAAGCCAGGAAAAGAGTTTCGATTCTTTGCTCATAAGCCGGTGTCAGTACACTAAAGATCAGGTAAAATTGGAGCTTATACTAGCATCTTCAATGCAGAGCATAAACAACTAGTGTGTGTTTATCTTCGTTGCCTCAGGGCATTTTAATTCCGACTGAATCATTCATAATTCATTGAAAAGAGCACGTGATGAAGGCAAGAAAAACACATAAAAAATCAGCCAGTAGCGGGCAGGTTCGCATCATTAGCGGACGCTGGCGAGGCCGAAAAATCCCGGTCGCTGATGCCGAAGGGCTGCGCCCTACCACTGATCGGGTGCGCGAAACCTTATTCAACTGGTTGATGCATGATGTGGCGGGTAGCCGGGTGCTGGATTGCTTTGCCGGCAGTGGCGCCCTGGCCTTGGAAGCCTTATCACGCGGGGCGCTACATGCCACTGTGCTGGAGCAAGACCGACGATTGGCCGCAGAACTAAAACGCCTTTATCAGCAACTTGATGCCAGTGCCGACATCATTCAGACGGATGCCCTGCAGCACTTACAAACCCCACCAGCGGCTCCCTATCAGTTGGTGTTTATTGACCCCCCTTTTCGCCAGCAACTGGCTGAAGCCTGCTGTCAGTTGCTAGAGCAACAGCACTGGCTGGCAGACGGAGCACTGATTTATCTGGAAACAGAAAAAGAGTTAGCACTGGCTAGCTTGCCAGCCAACTGGCAGTTGCGCAAAGAAAAAATAGCCGGTCAATTGGCGTACCGGCTATTTGAACGAACGCCACAACCTTAGCGTTTTTTGCGCGCTTTAGGTTTGCTGCCAGCTGCCGCTGGTTTGGCCGCTTTCGCTTTGCTGCCTCTGGATTTACTGGCTTTTCCGGCCTTGGCTTTAGCGGCTCCGGGCTTAGCAGATGCTGGGCCCTTGGCGGCTTTGCGCTGCTCACGGGCGGCGGCCCGGTGATCGCCAGGCAGGTCTTCTAAGGTTAAATCGATGGTGCGGGCATCCAAATTAACCGCAACCACTTTGGCTTTTACGGTATCGCCCAAACGATAACTTTGCCGCGAGTGTTCGCCAATCAACATCTGTCGCTCGGCATCAAAATGATAGTAATCATTTTTCAGTGAGGTCACATGGGCCAACCCTTCGATATACAGTTCGGTCAGACGAATAAACAAACCAAAGCTGGTGACGGTTGAAACCACGCCATCGAACACCGTGCCCAGATGATCCTGCATGTATTCACACTTCAGCCAATCGGAGACTTCGCGGGTGGCGTCATCCGCCCGCCGCTCAGTCATGGAGCAGTGCTCACCCAGTTTTTCAATTTGATCGGGGTTGTAATGATGTTCACCGCTGGTTTTTTGCCCTTGTTTGTGCAAAATCGATTTAATGGTGCGATGCACCACCAGATCAGGGTAACGCCGGATGGGTGAGGTAAAGTGGGCGTATGCCTCCAACGCCAGGCCAAAGTGACCGGCGTTATCGCCCTGATACACCGCCTGCTTCATCGAGCGTAACAGGGTAATATCAATCAGCTCTTTATCGGGCCGGTCCGCCAAACGAGCCAGCTCTTGCACCAACTGCAATGGCTTTGGTTCATCCGGTAAGGTCGACTCAATGCCAAGCTCAGCCAGAAAACGACGGAAGTTACCCAGCCGGTCAGGATCAGGCTGCTCATGCACCCGATACAGACTTGGGGTTTTGTGCTTTTCTAAAAACTGCGCCGCCGCTACATTGGCCATGATCATGCATTCTTCAATCAGCTTATGCGCTTCATTGCGATGCACCGGAACAATCTGTTCAATTTTACGATGGCTATTGAAGATAAAGCGGGTTTCTACCGTTTCAAACTCAATGGCCCCACGTTTTGCCCGGGTTTTGGCCAGGCAGCGGTACAATTGATGCAGGGTTTCCAGCGTGGTCAGGTTGCTTTGGTACTGCTGACGTAGCTCCTTGTCACCCTGCAAGATGGCATGCACTTTGTTGTAGGTAAAGCGGGCATGCGAGTTCATCACTGCCTCAAAGAATTGATAGCTCATCAGCTTGCCATGCGCGCTGATGTCCATTTTCGCCACCAGGCACAGCCGGTCGACATGAGGGTTCAGCGAACACAAGCCATTGGATAACGCCTCAGGCAACATCGGTACCACATGATCAGGAAAGTACACGGACGTACCACGTAAAATCGCTTCCTGATCCAGTGGCGTATCCACCTTAACATAACTGCTGACATCAGCGATGGCGACCCATAAGGTCCAGCCACCGTCCGCTTTCGCTTCAGCATAAACCGCATCATCAAAATCGCGGGCATCTTCACCATCAATGGTGACGAATGGCATATCGGTTAAATCGACCCGGTTGGCTTTGGCCGCGGCATCAACCTCTTCGCCATAATGCGCCACTTGCTGACTGACCGCATCAGGAAATACATGTGGGATCTGGTGGTTACGGATGGCCACATCGATCTCCATCCCCGGAGCCATATGCTCACCCAACACTTCAACCACTTTACCCACCGCATTGACTCGTTTGGTAGGTCGTTCGGTGATCTCCACCAACACCACCTGGCCATGACGAGCATCGGCCTGGGCGCCTTCCGGGATCACAATGTCCTGACCAATGCGCGGATCTTCTGGTACCACAACAGCCAGCGCGTAATCACGGAAATAGCGCCCAACCACCGGATCCTGACGGGCATCCAGCACCCGGACAATACGCGCTTCGGTTTTATGCTTGTTGTGGCGGCCTTCTGCCAGCGTGGCTAATACATGATCGCCGTGCAGCAAGCGAGTCATTTCGTAATGCGGGATAAACCAGTCTGGCCCGCCTTCATCTAATTTGAGAAAGCCAAAGCCATCGCGGTGGCCAATCACCCGGCCTTTTTTCAAGTCCATCCTGTCTACCAGGCCATAGCGGCGGTTCTTGGTATAGATGAGCTGGCCATCACGCTCCATGGCACGTAAACGTTTTTTCAACGCAAAGATAGCATCATCGTCCTGCAAGGCTAATTCGGAAACTAACTCCTCAAAATAGGCAGGTTGTTGCCGCTTTTCGATGTGCTCAAGAATAAATTCGCGGCTTGGGATTGGGTTGTCGTACTTTTCCTGCTCACGGGCAAGATGTGGATCTTTAATGGTCATGCATGACCCTTCTATCACTAATATTGCCTTTAGTGTAACAGTGTTGGCGCAGTTTGCGATAATTATTGGCGGTGTGCCTGGCTTAACAGCCAGCAGAGTTAACGAACGGGCTCACGAGCTCGTAACACCACCCGCTCTGGCATTCTCTGCTCAAACTGGCGCAATAAATCAGCGATGGTCTGGTGGGTGCTGGTATCGGCCGTCACAGAGTGATGCAGCCAACGATACACCTGCTCGTAATCACGCGGGCTACCTGCCCCATCCAGCAGAATACCAGCCAGCCGGATCGTGGCGGCAAGGTTGCCCAAAGCGGCGGCTTCTCGCAAGTACTGGATCGCTTTGCGCTCATCTGGCTGGACAAAACGACCAATGTGGTAGTAACGCCCGACCTGCTCCAGGCCTTCGGGCAGGCCTTGCGCTGCGGCATCCTGCATCAATTGCCAGCCGCGTTCAATATCACGTGGCACACAGACAGCGTATGCCAGCATGTCGCCCCATAAAAACTGATAAGCAGGCAGTTTCATAATATCGGCGCGGGCTTCGATATCACGCACCAACTGGCACTCATCGTCTTGCACCCGCCGTAAGTGGCTGTTGGTCTGTATCAAGGCCAGCAGCTCATCTTGCGTGTACAGTTGTACTGCTTCCAGCTGACGGATCCGTACCTCTTCGGCCTGCAACAAGCTGCTGCCAAAGCTACCACTCAATATAAAAATTACCAGTAGCCATCCTGTTAATCGCATTTGTCACCATCTGTGCTTATCTTGCATCGGGTCGATACGTTTTCAATACTCGCAAATTAAATACTAGCAAAAAAAAGGCCAACTCGCGTTGGCCTCTGTTCGTTCCACTTTAATGCTCGTTCCAGTGATACCAGAACGGCTTGGCTAAATCGGTTTTTGGTGCTTTTAACTGCACCGGTAACCCCTGAGACTGCAGCAAATCACTGTCAAAATACTGCTGTGAGGCTGACGAGCAGCTGTCATTGGCGACATAATGCAATGCTTCTGCCAGCAAGGGTTCATCCTGAGTGCCCCAGTCTCCGCTGATCACTTCTGTGGTCGGGCAATTTGGCAGTAAACCATCAAAGTAATCACCAAAACCCAGTGCATTGACGGTCTGGAAGTTGACCGCAAACATCACCTGACGATCCGCATCAAAGTATTCCGGGCTCTGCCCCACCGGCTTACCACAGGTCGCCCCACCGACTTGCACCACATCAATAAATGGGCTCAGTGAATTAATCACCAACTCACTGGACGAACAGGAGCGTGGGCTGGTTAATACAACCACCCGCGGTAAATTCAACGCGGTCTGCCCTTGAGATCCCAAACTAAACTCCCAGGTTTGATTGCGTTGCGGGTTTTTATCGTTGTAGGCAAAGGTGACAAAGGTTTCCCCCTGCACTTGTGGCCAGGCAATATGCGATGCTAACTGACTGGCCACCCGGATCAAACCGCCTCCGTTATAGCGTACATCCAACACCAGTTCATCGATGTTTTGATTGTGAAAGTAGCTGAATGCCTCTTCCAGCTCGGTTTCGGATAACTCGATAAAGGAATTAAACACCAGATAGCCAATGCGCTGATCAGCCTGCTCAATCACCGAGCGATGCAGCACCGTATTGGTCGTGACTTCACGCTTGATAAAGCTGGCCTGCATTTCGCTGCCATCTGGCTTGGTCCAGACAAAATCACGCATCACACCATCATCATTGCTACCAAACATATCCTCATTGGTGGCGGTGCCTGCATCGATCTCGGCATACCACTGAGCAATCGACTTGCCTTCAATTTCCGTAATGGTATCGCCGCGTCGCAAGCCCTCTTCGGCCGCCGAGCCATTGTCATAGACAAAACGAACCAATAAGCCGCTATCGTCATCCAGGATATTAAATGACATACCAAAGCCAAAGAAGCGAGCATCAATAAAGCGAGATTCATACTCTTCGGCCGATAAGGTGTAGCTAAAGCGGTCGTGTGGCGCGCTTAGGCCAGCAACTAAATCATTGGTTGTGTTAAATGCCGTCAGATTGGCCGTTTGTGGCATCTCGTCATACCACAGGTAATCTCTGTACATCAGGCAAAATGCTTCAGCATTGGCCGTTGCCGTAGAAGGACAATTACTACCGCTAAATTGAGTTAAATCAGGAGTGTTTCCACCGACCCCACTTCCAGAGCCTGATCCTCCTGAGCCACCACAGCCAAACAACAAAAGTGATGCAATAACAAAAACATACCGCTTCATAGTGATAACCTCTTATTTACTACTCTGCCTATGATATAAAAAATGCTGCCATAAGGGCAGCATTTATTTGCAGTATCTATTAGTTTAGCTCAGTGATTAGGCATCGGCAAAAGGGTGACGCAAGACGATGGTTTCCACCCGATCTGGCCCAGTCGAGACAATATCGACTGGTACACCAGTTAATGCTTCCAATCGGCGAATGTAATTCAGGGCCGCTTCAGGCAATTGCTCCATCGACTGACAACCAAAGGTGCTTTCGCTCCAGCCCGGCATGCTTTCATACACTGGGGTGACTTGCTCATAGCCTTCTGCAGCCAGCGGTGGGATCTCAGTTACTTCGCCATTAGGCAACTGGTAGCCAACACAAATATTGATGCTTTCCAGGCCGTCCAGTACATCCAGCTTGGTTAAACAAAAACCAGAAATGCTGTTCAGTTGCACCGCACGACGAACCGCCACCGCATCGAACCAACCGGTGCGGCGCTTGCGACCCGTGGTGGCGCCAAACTCGTGACCTTTTACCCCTAAATGCTCACCCGCTGCGCAGCTTAACTCTGTGGGGAATGGCCCAGCGCCCACACGTGTGGTGTAAGCTTTAACAATACCCAGCACATAATCCAGATAGCGTGGACCAAAGCCACACCCCGTTGCTACACCACCCGCCGTTGTATTGGAGGAGGTCACATACGGGTAAGTACCGTGGTCAATGTCTAGCAAAGTGCCTTGGGCACCCTCAAACATGATGGACTTGCCGTCATTTCGCGCACGGTCTAATAAATCAGTCACATCGGTGACCATGGCTTTGAGCGTGTCGGCAATGGCCAGTGCGTCATCCAAGGTTTGTTGATAATCGACGGCTTCTTCTTTGTAGTACTGAGTCAGGGTGAAGTTGTGCAACTCCATCACGGTTTTCAGTTTTTCAGCAAACAGCTCAGGGTTAAATAGGTCGCCGACCCGCAAACC
>JAIUMG010000129.1 GCA_022565655.1 Alkalimonas sp. | reverse complement strand
GAAACCCTGAAGATTTTTGATTTATGCATATTGTTCTTCCTGTATCTACTTGTACTGTTGGATAAATAATATATTTCGTCTTGTTGTTATTTTAATGAATCATTGATTATTTTTCAGCCGTTGTCAAATGTTCCTGCAAGTTTTTTAAGCAAATTGGTTACTTAGCTTTGCGGGCTGGATAGCAAAAACAGCTGCATTTTTTGCGGTCAGGCTGGGCGGTTCGGCAGTTTACACCTTCCAGAACCAGCCTTTTTTATACATCCAGTGCATCACCAGATACGACATCACCAAAAAGAGCAGGGCATAGGCGAGGGAGCCATTGTAACTGCCAAGCAGTGGCTGCAAGAGATCGCGATAGACGAAGCTCTGCACAGAGCGTTCACCCAGCGGTACCAGGCTGAAAACTCGCGCCATCACGCCGGCAAACATAAAAAAAGCGATGGCATTGGCACCAAACACCACAAAAGGTGCTGTCCAACGTTTGTAGCCTTTTAAGTCGATCAACCACAAGCAGATAGCCAGCACGACTAAAGCAAAACCTGTGCTTAGCAGCACATAACTGGGTGTCCATAACGGTTTGTTGATAGGAATGAGCTGACCCAGCAACTCGCCCAGCACAATCAGCATGATGCCAAGGGCTGCCATCAGCAGGACTTTGCGGTTCAATGCCGCCTTGCTTTGCAAGTACTGAGCCGCCAGTACGCCGGTCAGGCAACTGCTGATCGCTGGTAGTGTGCTTAGTAAGCCTTCCGGATCAAAGGCAAAAGGCTGGCTGTTGCTTGCATAGAGGTGACTAGCACCAAATACCAAGGTGTCCAGCCAGGCGGCCGCATTGTTCCCCATCAGTAACTCGCCCTGGTAGCTTACACCGCTGGCATCGCTGTAGGGTAGCCACAGCAGTAGTAGCGTATACAGCAAACAAAGCCCGATAGCCCAACTCAGGTAATGGCGTTTAGAGCCATAAAGCACAATTAGCAAGGTCGCGAAGTAAACTACTCCCAGCCGTTGCAGCACGCCGGGGATCCGCATTTCCATCAGCCGGTCGGTCAACCAGTTAAAGGATGGATCGCGGAAGTTGTAGTAAAACAGCGCCAGAAACCAGCCCAGTAGAATCAGTTTAATCATCCGCTTGGCACCATGCCAGACCATGGCTGACCTTTCAGTACCACGGACTTGCTGGGCACCTACCGAGAGTAGGATGGACACCCCGACAATAAACACGAAGAATGGAAAGATCAGATCGGTGGGTGTCCAACCGTGCCAATCGGCATGTTTCAGTGGGGCATAGATGGCAGCCCAACTGCCGGGGTTATTCACCAGGATCATGGCCGTGATGGTCAGGCCACGAAAGGCGTCTATCGCCAACAGCCGGTTGCGGGGCAGGGCCGACAAAATAGCATCGGCATAGTTTTTGACATAGTTTTTCAGGCGCTGAAACATGGTCGTGTTTCCTTTAATGCAGGCTGACTGGCAACTCACCCTCCGGCTCTGCCAAGCCGGTTAGTATTCGTGCCAGTGCAGCAAATGCCGGGCCGGTGACTAAGTGCTGGTTATCGTTTTGCTGTTGGTGGGTGTTGTAGCCATACACAGCCAGCACGGTATCAGCGTCGTTGGCTAGTGCACTGATATCGTAAGGGGTACGTAAACTGACAAAGAAGACCTGTTTATCCGCAGCTTTTGCCTGACGAATTAACCGGGGTAGCAGCTCCTGTTGTTGCTGAGGCGTCAAACGTTCACCCGTGGTTTGATGTTGATCGTACATGCCTCCAAATTCAACCAGGCTGGCAGCTGGCGTAATACTGCCCATGACGACCGCATCGGCTGTTTGCAGCCGCGAACTAAAGGTTTCTGCCTGGTAATCATCCATGGATACGCAATCGGTCGTGAGTGATGGCCGGGCATGGTGTAATTCGTTTTGCAATGCCATACAACCAGAGCGCTCAGGCATCACCAGCAACAAATTAGTGATTGCAGCATCCAGTGGCAGGTTGTCGCCCCGTACCAGAGTGATGGCCGCTTCTGCCAGCTGCTGTTCCACCAATCTATGCTGCTCATTGCCAAGCAAAGTGTGTGCTGCGGTAATGCTCTGGCCAGTATCAGCGGGAATGCTATCAGCCAGTTGGTAGTGTTGTTTATAGTGGCGGATACGAGCGGCGGATTGCTGGATTTCACCCGCTGACAGCTCTCCTCGCTCCACTGCATTGACGACTGCATCAATCAGTTCTGCTAAGCCATCCAGGTCGTCCGGGTGATGCAGCCGAATTGGCATTAAAGCAATATCTGTACCGGCTTTGAAGGTTTCAATCAGGGCTTGTTTCGGGCTGAAAAAGTGGCTGATGCCTGCCATATCCAGTGCATCGGTAATGATAATGCCTTGAAAGTCCATGTCGTTTCGCAGCAGATCGGTCAGGATGGCACGCGATAAAGTTGCTGGGCGGTATTGGCGGTTGCCATTCATATCAATCAGTTGGCTATTATCCAGCGCCGGGTATTGGATATGAGCCGTCATGATCATCGCAGGATCGCCATGCTGAATACTGTGCTTGAATGGCACCAACTCGACTGCATCAATACGAGCCCGGTCGTGGCTGACTTTTGGCAGGCCTAAATGGCTATCGACATGAGTATCCCCGTGGCCGGGGAAATGCTTTAGTGTGGCCAGTATGCCCTGTTGTTGCATCCCCAGAAGCTGAGCCAGGCCAAGTTTGGCCACCACCTCGGCATCTTCACTGTAGGAGCGCACATTGATCACCGGGTTTTCAGGGTTGTTGTTGACATCCACCGTCGGTGCAAAATTAAGGTTAATCCCTAAGGCTTTTAATTCAGCGCCAATAATGGCACCACTTTGCTCGGCAAAGTGGGTGCCATACTGCTTATAGGTCGCCCCAATGGCCATATTGCCAGTAAAGGCGGTGGTGTGCTCACGCGGTGTTCGGAACACCCGTCCGCCTTCTTGGTCGATGCCAATAAAGAGTGGCTGCTTTGCTTTGCTTTGTTGCGCTGCCTGCTGCAGCTGATGATTCAGGCGAATAATTTGCTCAATGCTCTGTAAGTTCTCTCGGAACAAAATCACTCCACCGATGGAGTAATCACTGATTAAATCACTGATTTCTTCAGGCAAAGCCGTAACCGGGGTACGGCAGCTTTTTGCGTCCGTGCCATCATTGCAGAAATAGCGAATGTCGATCATCAGTTTTTGCGCAATATCTTGACGTAATTGTGCTTCGCTGTATGGCTTGCTGCAAGCGGTTAGTGACACTAGAGAAAGCAGGATGGCTGCAGTGACAAGTTGTATAGGCAAACATAGAAAATTAGGTTGTTTCAAGGTCCCCTCCAGGCGATGCTGACATGAATCAGTTCATAGTCACTTGACTTGTGTAATCAATTATTCTTTAATATTTGTCAAATATAGTATAAAAGATTGCCCAAGTACACTTAGAAAATAAGTACACACAGAAAATAATTACACATAGAAAAAGGCATAGTGATTATGACGTCTCAATTTGATTGGCCAGACTGGCTGGCATTCTTCATTTATATTGCTCTGATGTCATTCACAGGCTGGTATTTTAGTCAGCGCAAATCGAATAATGCCAGAGATTACTTTCTTGCTGGTAACTCAATGCCAATCTGGATGGTTGCCGTCTCTGTACTGGCTACCTCCCAATCGGCTGCTACTTTTTTAGGTGGCCCTGATCAAGGTTTCAGGGGCGATTTCAGTTATTTAATGACTAATCTTGGCGCTTTTATTGCTGCTTACGTGGTGGCGGTTGCCCTGATCCCTCGTTTTTATCAGTACAAGGTCGGTACTGTGTACGAGTTACTCGAGCAACGATTTAGCTCACGTTCCAAAACACAAGCCAGTTTGTTGTATTTGTTTGGCCGTGTATTTGCAAGCGGAGCCCGCTTGTACATGGCCGCTATTGCGGTGTCGATGATTCTATTTGCCGATATCGCCACCAGTAGCGTGATTTTTTCCGTCTTATTGCTGACCATTGCCGGGCTGGCTTACTCTTTTGTTGGTGGGATCCGCTCCGTGATTTACAGTGATGTGATCCAATGCATCGTGTACGTCTCTGCCGCACTCGCGGTGATCGTGTCTTTATTGTATGCCATCCCTGCTGATTTCTCGCAAATAATCGATGCATTAGCCCATCCGCACGATCGCGAGTTATCTAAATTAACTCTGTTTGATTTTCGGCTCGACTTTACCTCGGCTGGGGTCTTTACCTTTTGGTCAGCGCTGATCGGCTTTACCTTGCTGAATATTGCTGCTTTTGGCCTGGACCAGGATATCACCCAGCGCATGCTGTCGTGTAAGGATGCGAAAAGTGGTTCTAAGGCCTTGCTGTGGTCCATTGTTATGGTGATTCCGGTGATGCTGCTATTTATATTTATTGGCATGTTGCTGTACATTTTTTACCTGCGTCCAGATCTGATGTTGGCGGAAGGGGGAGCAACAATGGCAGACAGCTTCTCTGGTGAAAAAATAACCGTCTTTATGTCTTATGTCTTGAATGAGATGCCGACCGGAGTGCGTGGCCTGGTGACGATTGGGGTTGTCGCGGCGGCTCTGTCTACCATCAACTCCGGGTTAAATGCCATGTCATCTGTACTGGTGCAGGATTTGTACCGGCCCTGGTTAGAAAAACAACAGCGGTTGCGCTCGCAAGCCCAACGCTCAGAAAAACATTATGTGTTCGCCGGTCAGGCAGGCATGACCTTGAGTGCTTTAGCGCTTTCCATTATGGCAATCATATGTTTTTACTGGCAAAAGAGCTCTGATATGCCATTGCTGGCCTTTGCTTTAAGTGTGATGGTGTTTTCTTACAGTGGGTTGTTAGGGGTGTATTTTACCGCACTATTTACCAAGCGAGGCAGCAAAACAAGCGTCACTTGGGCCTTTATTGCCGGGTTTATGGTGCCGCTGGCGTTGCAGCCCTACACGCTACAAGCTTATTTACCTGAGGCGTGGCGTTTTGATATTGGGTTTACATGGCAATTATGCATTGGCACGCTGATCGCTTTCTTTATTTGTGTCGCTGGTAAGCCCTGTCGCGAACAACAGCAGCAATGGACGGTAGTTGAACAAACGACTTGAACCGTTTTGGTATCGATATTCAAAAAATAGACCCGTTCACTTTGCAAGACGACGGGTTGATAACATGAAAGGTAACTGCAGTGAGTGATCACATAGAACTGGTGAGTGAGCTAGAGCAATTAGTTTCAGAAAGTCGGAACCCGGATACGTTGAACCTGGATGAGCTGGGGTCTTTGGCGTTGCTGGAAAAGATTAACGCGGAAGACCATCGCATTGCGCCAGCGATTCAAGTGGTGCTGCCGCAGATTGCTAAGGCCGTTGACAGCATCGTGCATGCCTTTCAGCAAGGCGGCCGGTTGATCTACCTGGGGGCTGGAACCAGTGGCCGTTTAGGGGTACTTGATGCCGTCGAGTGCCCGCCAACCTTTAGTGTGTCGTCTGAGCAAGTCATCGGCATCATCGCCGGCGGTGATGCCGCAATCCACAAAGCGGTGGAAGGCGCAGAAGATGATGTCAAGCTAGGCATCGCTGATTTAAAAGCGATCGATTTCAGCGCAAATGATGTGTTGGTTGGCATTGCTGCCAGTGGCCGTACTCCTTATGTGACGCATGCATTAACTTATGCGCGTGAACTAGGTGCGGTGACCGTGTCGGTGACCTGCAACCCAGGCTCTGAAGTAACCCGCTGTGCGGAAATTGCCATTTGCCCCGTGGTCGGCCCGGAAGTCTTGACGGGGTCTACTCGGATGAAATCAGGCTCTGCACAAAAAATGGTGCTGAACATGCTGACCACTGCCAGCATGATCCGCTGTGGTAAGGTGTATCAAAACCTGATGGTGGATGTCAGTGCCAGCAATCAAAAGCTGTATGCCCGAGCCGTCAGAATAGTTGCTGAAGCAACGGGCTGTTCATTGCAAGAAGCCAGTGAGGCCGTGCAAAAAACCGGTCATCAAACCAAGCTGGCCATTTTACATGTTGTTACCGGGCTCGATATCGGCAGCGGTCAGCAATTACTCGATAAACATCAGGGGCGGTTACGAAATGCCATACTGGAGGTCAATCATGGTTAAATCAATCACGTGTTTTGTGCTGATGCTGCTTATTGTGGGGTGTAGCCCTCAGCCTGCGCAACCGGGTACACCAGAGGAAAAGTCGGCAGATCTTGTGCTGGGTGTTGAGCAAACAGAACGCTTTATGCCTTTGCTGGCCGGTAAGCGTGTTGGGCTGGTTGTGAATCAGACCTCCATGTATCAACAGCAGCACCTGGTAGATTATTTAATCAGTCAGCAGGTGACCGTGCAGCGCATCTTTGCGCCTGAGCATGGTTTTCGCGGTGATTACGATGCCGGGGCCCATGTCTCAGCTGGGGTTGATAACGCAACCGGGGTGGAAATTTACTCTATTTATGGCAGTTCAAGAAAGCCATCAGAGGCGGCCATGCGTGACCTGGATGTGGTGCTGTTCGATATCCAGGATGTTGGCGCCCGCTTTTATACCTACATTAGCTCCATGCACTATGTGATGGAAGCCGCGAGCGAACGAGGGATCCCTTTCATTGTGCTAGACAGGCCGAACCCAAATGGCGAGTTTGTCGATGGCCCGATGCTTGACGAGGCATTCCGTTCTTTTGTCGGCATGCATCGTATTCCACTGTTGCATGGCATGACGGTTGGCGAGTTAGCGCAGATGATCCTGAGTGAGGGCTGGCTGGATACCGATCACCCGCTGGAGTTGCATGTGGTGCCCATGTTGAATTATAAACGGAGCATGCGTTATGAGCTGCCAGTGCGACCAAGCCCCAACTTACCTAACTATCAGTCTATTCGTGCTTATGCTTCCCTGTGCTTTTTTGAAGCCACCCCCGTCAGCGAAGGGCGTGGTACCGATTTTCCATTTCAGGTGATAGGCCACCCAAGCTTGTATGTCGCTGACAGTGAGCCACCTTTTTCGTTTACACCACGCTCGATTCCTGGTGCGGCCAGCAACCCTAAGTTTAAAGATCAGACGGTGTATGGTCAGGATTTACGGCACACCCCGGTGGAAGGGCTGCAATTGAGCTATCTGATTAACTGGTACCGTGTGTTTGCTGAGGCCGGCGAGCCCTTTTTTACTTCGGCTGATTTCATGGATAAGCTGGCAGGGACTGATACACTCAGGTTAGCTATTGAGCAAGGACAAACGGAGCAAGAAATTAAAGCCAGCTGGCAACCAGGGCTCGATGAGTTTAAAGCCAAGCGGGCACCCTATTTGCTCTACCCTTAATTTGCATAGGTACACCCATGAACATCGACCATCAGGCAGCTTTGCAGGACAGGTACCAGCACTTCAAACAGCAACTGGAAGCGTTGGCTGATGCTCCCGAGGTGTTTGCTGATTTGCCTCGGCGCATGGCGCACAGTGGTGATGCCAGCTTTTATTACTTGTTGCCGCAACTGGTGGTTCGAGCCAGCAGTCTGGCGCAGGTGGTCGCTGTATTGCAGCTGGCAAGCGAGGCTAGCATAGCCATTACCTTTCGTGCTGCTGGCACCAGTTTGTCTGGCCAGGCCATTTCGGATTCGGTGCTGCTGTTATTGTCGGATGATTGGCAAGGTGCCAGGGTGCTGGATGATGGGGCTAGCATCTGGCTACAAGCCGGTGTGATAGGGGCTAAAGCCAATCAATTATTGCAGCCCTATGGCCGGAAAATTGGCCCGGATCCGGCTTCCATCAATAGCTGCAAAGTAGGGGGCATTGCAGCCAATAATGCCTCTGGTATGTGCTGTGGCGTGAAACATAACAGCTACCATACGGTGCAGGATATGACGCTGGTGCTGGCTGATGGCGCCGTGCTGGATACCTCTTGCTCAAAGAGTGTTGCCACTTTTAAGCATAACTACCGGGATTTGCTGGATGGTTTGCAGGCTCTGGCGGCTGAGGTCAATGCCGATACAGCACTACAAAGCCGGATACGCCATAAATACCGGTTAAAAAATACCACTGGTTATGGGCTTAATGCACTGGTGGATTACCAGGAGCCGCTGGATATTCTGAAGCATCTGCTGATTGGCTCCGAAGGCACCCTGGGGTTTATTGCCGACATCACCTATAAAACGGTGCCACAAGATCCGCACAGAGCCACCGGTTTTTTTGTGTTTGATAGCTTGCAGGCCTGCTGTGAGAGTGTTTCTTTGCTCAGTGGCTGCCCGGTAGAGGCGGTCGAGTTGCTGGACTTCAGAGCTTTGCAAAGTGTGGCCGATAAGCCCGGTATGCCAGATATTTCGGCCTTACCCGCTACCGCAGCAGCTTTATTGATTGAAGCGGCTGCAACGACCGAAGCGCAGTTGCAGCAGCATATCAAAGACGTGGATAGGGTACTAACACCGTACCGTCAAAGTATGGTCGCCGAGGTCGCATTTAGCCGAGATGCCAGCCGCAATGCGGCGCTGTGGAATATCCGCAAAGGGACCTTTCCGGCAGTAGGGGCCGTTCGGGAGCAAGGAACCACCGTCATTATTGAAGATGTGGCTTTTCCCATTGAACGATTGGCTGAAGGCGTGGCTGCACTGCAACAGCTATTTAGCCGCTTCGGCTATCATGAGGCCATTATTTTTGGCCATGCCCTGGAAGGCAATCTCCATTTTGTATTTACCCAGGCATTTGACACCGAACAGCAAAAGCAGCGTTATGCTGATTTTATGGCCGAGGTTAGCCAGATGGTGGCGGTAGATTTTCAAGGCTCCCTGAAAGCTGAGCATGGCACCGGGCGCAATATGGCCCCTTTTGTGGCGCTGGAGTGGGGGGATGATGCCTATCAGGTGATGACGCGCATCAAGCAGTTGTTTGATCCGCTCAATATATTGAACCCAGGTGTTATTTTGAACCCGGATGCCAAGGCGCACCTGGCCAACTTAAAAATGATGCCAGCGGTCGATGCCGTGATCGACAAGTGCATTGAGTGCGGTTTCTGCGAGGCGGTATGCCCGTCCCAAGAATTTACCCTGACGCCGCGGCAGCGCATAGCGATGCAGCGCCAGATGCAAGCGTTATCAGGCAGCAGCCTTGCGGAAGTACGTGATGCTTACCAATATGCA
>JAIUMG010000128.1 GCA_022565655.1 Alkalimonas sp. | reverse complement strand
AGTATTACGCAGTCGTCCAGAGTTGATGGGGCGCGTGGCAGAGATGGCGATGGGCCTTGGGCCTATTGCCTCGATCTATCAGGCGCGTTTCTTAAAGTATTTGCATGGCCGTGGCTTAAAGGATACCAGCCAGCAGCGTGTTTACGCTTTCCTGGGCGATGGTGAGATGGACGAGCCAGAGTCTCGTGGTGCTATTTCGTTTGCCGCCCGTGAAGGCTTAGGCAACCTCTGTTACCTGATCAACTGCAACCTGCAGCGCTTGGATGGCCCAGTGATGGGCAATGGCAAAATCATTCAGGAGCTGGAAGGCTTGTTCCGTGGTGCTGGCTGGAATGTCATTAAAGTGGTGTGGGGCAGTGGCTGGGACAAGTTGCTGGCCAAAGACACCACCGGCAAATTGCTGGAGCTGATGAACGAAACCGTCGATGGCGATTATCAGACCTATAAATCCAAAGATGGTGCCTTTGTGCGGGAACACTTCTTTGGCCGTTACCCGGAAACAGCTGCCCTGGTGGCGGATATGACCGATGACGAAATCTTTGCCTTAAAGCGCGGTGGCCATGAACCTTCCAAGCTGTATGCGGCCTTTAAAGCGGCGCAAGAGTGCACCGATAAGCCGACCGTAATTTTAGCCAAAACCGTGAAAGGTTATGGCATGGGCGAGGCGGCTGAAGGCAAGAACATCGCTCACCAAGTGAAAAAGATGGACATGACGCATGTGCAGCAACTGCGTAATCGCCTGGGCCTGCAGGATGTGATCAGTGAAGAAGCGGTCAACGAGCTGCCGTACATTAAACTGGAAGAAGGGTCGCCGGAATACAACTATTTGCATCAACGCCGTAAAGAGCTGCTTGGCTTTACGCCAGTGCGACTGCCTCGTTTTAGTGGTGAACTGACGCTACCAGAACTGGATGCATTTGAGCCTTTGCTGACCGAGCAAAAGCGCGATATCTCCACCACCATGGGGTTTGTTCGGGCGCTGAATGTGCTGCTAAAAGACAAAAACATCGGCAAGCAAATTGTGCCGATTATTGCCGATGAAGCCCGAACCTTTGGTATGGAAGGCTTGTTCCGTCAAATCGGTATTTACAACCCGCATGGCCAGGGCTATACGCCGGAAGACCGCTCGGTGGTGTCTTACTACAAAGAAGATCAATCTGGCCAGGTACTGCAAGAGGGCATCAACGAGCTGGGCGCGATGTCGTCCTGGGTGGCTGCGGCGACGTCGTACAGCACCAATGATTTGCCGATGATCCCATTTTATATCTACTACTCGATGTTTGGCTTCCAACGCGTTGGCGATATGGCCTGGTTGGCGGGTGATCAGCAAGCTCGTGGTTTCCTGTTGGGGGCGACTGCCGGGCGCACTACGTTGAATGGTGAAGGCTTGCAGCACGAAGACGGCCATAGTCATATTCAGGCCGGTACGGTGCCTAACTGCGTGTCGTACGACCCGACTTATGTGTATGAGTTGGCCGTGATCATTCAGGATGGTATTCGTAGGATGTATGGCGCTGAGCAGGAAAATATTTATTACTACATTACGGTAATGAATGAGAACTACCATCATGGTGCGATGCCTGAAGGGGCGGAGGAAGGCATTCGTCGCGGTATTTACAAGCTGGAAAGTCTGGCCGGTGATAAAGGCCAGGTGCAGTTGCTGGGCTCTGGTACAATTTTAAATGAAGTGCGCCAGGCTGCGAAGATCCTGAGTGAAGAGTATGGCGTTGCATCCAATGTGTACTCGGTGACCTCGTTCAATGAACTGGCGCGCGATGGCCAGGATTGCGAGCGTTTCAACATGCTGCACCCGGACGCCGAAGAAAAAGTGCCATATATCGCTACGGTGCTAAATTCATCACCCGCCATTGCCGCGACCGATTACATGAAGAGTTATGCCGACCAGGTGCGTGCTTTTGTGCCGGCAGAGTCTTACAAGGTGCTGGGTACCGATGGCTTTGGTCGCTCAGACAGCCGTGAAAACCTGCGCCGCCACTTTGAAGTGAATACCGGCTATGTGGTAGTGGCCGCCTTGAATGAACTGGCCAAACGTGGTGAGCTGAAAAAGTCTGTGGTGTTGGATGCCATTAAGAAGTTTGACATCGATACCGAAAAAACCAACCCACTGTACGCATAAGAGGACGACGAATGAGCATTGAAATCCATGTGCCGGATATCGGCGCCGATGAAGTCGAAGTGACCGAAATCTTAGTCAGTGTCGGTGATACGGTGGAAGCGGAACAATCGTTAATCACCGTCGAGGGCGATAAAGCCTCGATGGAGATCCCCGCCAGTGAAGCTGGGGTGGTCAAGTCGATTGAAGTAAAGACTGGTGATTCCATTAAAACCGGCTCGCTGATCATGTTGTTTGAAGCTGCCGATGGTGACAGCAAGCAAGACGACAGCAGCGCTGATAAAGACGACTCAGAAAAGGCCAGCTCTGATAAAGAGAGCACAGACAAAGACAGCTCGGATTCAGCGAGTGATAACGACTCCGCAGCAAGCAGCGAAGAGAAAGACGTTGAAGTACCAGATATCGGTGGCGATGACGTTGAAGTCACTGAAATTCTGGTGGCGGTCGGTGATAGTGTTGAAGCCGAGCAGTCCTTACTGACGGTTGAAGGCGATAAAGCCTCGATGGAAGTACCTGCGCCATTTGCCGGTACCGTGACCGCCATTAAGGTGAGCACCGGCGATCGGGTGAAAACTGGTTCGCATATTATGGTGTTTGAAGTGGCAGCCTCAGGAGGTAGCGCTGAGAAGAAACCAGCGAAAAGCGACAGCAAAGCTGAATCAGCGAAACCCAAAGATGACGATAAGCCAGCCAAGAGTAAAGCAGAGAGTAGCGATAGCAAAGCATCGACTGCTTCTGAGCAGCCAAGCAAAGGCAAGGATGAGTTTGTTGAAAACGACGCCTATGCCCATGCGTCGCCCGCCGTTCGCCGAATTGCCCGTGAATTTGGCGTCAACCTGGCCAAAGTCAAAGGCAGTGGCCGCAAAAATCGGGTGCTGCGTGAAGACGTGCAAAACTACGTCAAAGAGGTGGTGAAAAAGGTTGAGTCGGGTAGCGTTAGTTCAGGCGGCGGCATGGATGTGCTGGCCTGGCCCAAAGTTGACTTTGCCCGCTTTGGCGAGGTAGAAGAAAAGCCGCTTAGCCGCATCCAGAAAATCTCTGGTGCCAATCTGCATCGCAACTGGGTGCGTATTCCGCATGTCACTCAGTTTGATGAGGCTGATATCACTGGGCTGGAAGATTTCCGTAAAGCGCAAAACGCGCTGGCCGAAAAGAAAAAGCTGGGCGTGAAGTACACCCCGCTGGTGTTTATCATGAAAGCTGTGGCTAAGGCCTTGGAAGAATTCCCGACCTTTAATTCGTCGCTGTCGGACGATGGTCAGAGCCTGATCCTGAAGAAGTACATACATCTGGGCATTGCGGTGGATACGCCGAATGGTCTGGTGGTGCCGGTGGTGAAGGACGTCAATACCAAGGGTGTGATTGAACTGTCGCGTGAGCTGATGGAGATTTCTGCCAAAGCACGGGATGGCAAGCTAACGTCTGCCGATATGCAAGGTGGTTGTTTCACCATTTCCAGCTTAGGCGGCATTGGTGGTACGGCCTTTACGCCGATTGTCAATGCACCGGAAGTGGCTATTCTGGGGGTCTCTAAATCAGAGATTAAACCAAAGTGGAATGGTAAAGAGTTCGAGCCGAAGTTAATGTTGCCGTTGTCGGTCTCGTATGATCACCGGGTCATTGACGGCGCATTGGCGGCACGCTTTACCGCGACATTGGCGGGTTATCTGGCGGATATTCGGCAGATTATTATGTAATGATTGTCAGCAAAATTATGGAGGAGCTGGTCGGGTACACTAAGCAGACCTTTTGCGCCATGGAAGGCGCAACAGAGCCCCCAGGGAAGGGTTTACGGCGCGTCTGCGTGAGCTACCCGGCCAGCTCCTGACACCGAGTTGCATTTGTTTACAGCGCGCAAAGTTTTGTTGCTGCGCTGAAAAGTTACAAGACATCATTCAGGCTGGATGGTAAAATTCAGCCACTATTTTCGTATGTGGCCTGCGTGGTTGCTCTCAACTGGTTCGCACGCACGCCGCACCAATCGTTCACAAGGTGAAAGGTATAACGATGAGCAAAGAAATTAAAACGCAGGTCGTGGTATTGGGCGCAGGCCCTGGTGGCTATTCCGCAGCATTTCGCGCTGCCGATTTAGGTCTGGACGTCACATTGGTAGAAGCACGCAGCACCTTGGGTGGTGTTTGTCTGAATGTGGGTTGTATCCCATCCAAGGCGTTACTGCACGTTGCCAAAGTGATCGACGATGCCAAAGAGATGGCGTCACACGGCGTTAGCTTCGGTGCTCCAGAGATTGATTTGGATAAAATCCGTAGCTGGAAAGACAAAGTGGTTGGCCAACTAACCAAAGGTCTGGATGGCATGGCCAAGATGCGTAAAGTTAAGGTTGTGAATGGCTATGGCAAGTTCACAGGCGCCAACACCCTGCAAGTGGATGACACTACCATCACCTTCGAGCACGCTATTATTGCCGCTGGCTCTGAGCCGGTAGCCCTGCCATTCATTCCAAAAGATGATGATCGGGTGATCGACTCTACCGGTGCTCTGGAATTAAAAGACATTCCAAAAGAAATGCTGGTATTGGGTGGCGGTATTATCGGCCTAGAAATGGGCACTGTGTACCGTGCATTGGGTTCTAAAGTATCCGTGGTTGAATTTGCAGACCAGCTGGTGCCTGCGGCTGATGCCGATGTTGTAAAAGCCTACACCAAGTTCAACAGCAAAAACTTCGACATCATGCTGTCGACCAAAGTCACCGCTGTTGAAGCGAAGAAAGACGGCTTGTACGTGACTTTTGAAGGCAAAAACGCACCTGAAAAGCCGGTGCGTTACGACAAAATTCTGGTCGCTGTTGGCCGTAAGCCAAACGGCAACCTGATGGATGCAGCCAAAGCGGGTGTCAATGTAGACGAGCGCGGCTTTATCAATGTCGATAAGCAACTGCGTACCAATGTGAAGCATATTCATGCCATCGGTGACGTGATTGGTCAGCCAATGCTGGCACACAAAGCGGTGCACGAAGGCCATGTTGCTGCTGAAGTGATTGCCGGGCAGAAGCACTACTTTGACCCGCGTGGTATTCCGTCAGTTGCTTACACCGACCCAGAAATGGCCTGGGTAGGCGTAACCGAGAAAGAAGCAAAAGAGCAGGGGCTGAAATACGAAGCCGCTACCTTCCCGTGGGCCGCTTCTGGTCGTGCTATTGCATCTTCCCGTACAGAAGGCTTTACCAAGCTGATCTTCGACAAAGAAACTCATCGCATCATTGGTGGTGCCATTGTGGGTATTAATGCCGGTGAAATGCTGGGTGAAATCGGCCTGGCCATTGAAATGGGTGCCGATGCTGAAGATATCGCATTAACTGTACATGCTCACCCAACGCTAAACGAATCCATCGGTTTAGCGGCAGAGCTGTATGAAGGCTCTATTACTGATTTGCCAAACCCAAAGGCAAAGAAGAAAAAGTAATTTTTCTTCGTGAATACAAACAACAAAGGCCGCAATTGCGGCCTTTGTTTATTCGAGTGCAACGAGGCACCCCAGTGTTTCCTGCTCGCTATCAATACTCGCTCTCGTCATCCTCTTCCAGCACTCGACAGACCCGAAAGTAGCCGTCGTGTTCGCACTCCATCTCGGGTTGCTTGGGTTTGCCCCGAGCTTTTTGACGTAAGGTCTGAAACAACGCGATATCGGCTTCCATCCCAATTTCTGAGAATAGCCCTGAATCGTCTATGGTTTGACTGTGATCATAAGGTTTTGATTTATTAATACCTAATTCACTATCGAGCATAACCCCAAGTACTGTACAGCCCTGCAGCATAAGAACCGCAAAAGAAATTATAATTTTTTTCATTGATTCATCAAAATATTTACCGGTCAGGTGATACTAAGCATGCTGGCTTAATGGCAGATGAATCCCATTGTGTTTATGCTTGATACCCGACCTAGCAAAGATAAACACGCCCTAAGCATGACTATCCTTACTGGTTTCTTTGGATGGTAACACTAGCTTTTGTGCTGCAATGATGCGCCTGAAATCTGCACTGGTGCTGGCCCAGTCGACCAGATCCACTTTCCAGGGCAGGTCCGACTCGCTGAAAGCTTCGGCTATTTCGGCCAGTTGGCTGAGACTAAGCGGTTGTTCACTGATGATGGCCAAATCCAGATCTGAATAGGGTTTGGCTTTGCCATGTACTCTGGAGCCAAAAGCCCAAACCGGAACTTGCGGAAGGTACTGCTGCAAGATAGCGTCGACTTGTTGCCATTCCTGCTCACTGACTTGTAAACGTTCGGGTTTATTCATGTGTTAGCCGTTGTTGCAGCTGAGTAGCTAAAAACCGGGCTTCTGTCAGAAAGTCAGGGATCCCGGCCACCACTTGCAGGGCAATATCTTCATCATAAGTGTGGCTAGTTTTGGCGCGCATATCACGATAGGTACGCCAGGCTGGCCAATTGCCTTGCAGCAGCCCTTGCTCGTTGGCGGTACGGATTAGATCAGCAAAAGGCATTTGGTCGAATTGCTCTGGCGACGCGGAGCTGAACTCCAGGTAGCGTTTCAAGGTTTTATGGCTGATTTCATAAGTAAACTCAAAGCGTTGCACTAGGCCATCACGAATTTGTATATCACGAATATCTTGCTGGTAGCGTAGCAAGCCTTCCTGCAGGCGCTCAATAGCTCTGGTCAGTGGCTCTATATCCAATGGCATGGTTGCTTGCCTCAATCAGTGGTTTGTGCACAGTGTAGCTCAGCTGGTTGTGGTGACCAAGTGCTGTCAGTGCAAATCCTGCAACCCATAGTCGTGGCAAAACCCGGATGAACCGAGCCAATAATAATGTATGATTGCAGGGGTATGATTGCGCACATAGGATGGTTGAAACGTTGACAGGGTGCAATCAAGCGCCTTCTAACTGCTACAGCAGAGATAATGAAAAAGGATACCTGAGTGTTTTATGTAGATTTTAAAGTACGTGATTACGAGTGTGATATGCAAGGCATTGTGAACAATGGGGTGTATTTCAATTACCTGGAACATGCGCGGCATGAGTTTTTGCACAGCAAAGGCATTGATTTTGCTGAGCTGGCCCGTCAGCAGGTGAACCTGGTGGTAGTTCGCTCGGAAATGGATTACAAAGCACCACTAACCAGCGGTGATGAGTTTGTGGTGACGGTCGCTTATGAGCCGATTTCGAAACTGCGTTTTGGCTTTCGCCAGCAAGTGCGCCGTAAGCGCGATGACAAAGTCATGCTGGATGCCTTGGTGATTGGCACCGCAATGAATGCCAAAGGCCGCCCCTTTGTACCTGAAACACTGAACCTGCTGAACTAATGCCGCGCTGAAAGAACAGAAAGGTATAAACAAGCTGGCATTAGGACGAACTAATCTTTCGGTTTGTTAACAATTGACTATAGTTAACGAAGGATGAAGTGACTAGGGTAGCAGCATGCAGTTTAGAGCGCGTTGGGTTCACTGGCTACCAGGTTTGGTGCTGTGGTGCCGCTATGTCCTGCTACTGACGTTGTTATTTTCCCCGCTTACATTCTCTGGTGAAACGCTCCGTGTTGCCATCGCTGCAGAAGATTACCCCCCTTTTTATTACCGCAATCAAGCCGGCGAAATGGATGGGATCTCCGTACAGGTGCTGCAGACGGTTGCCAGGCAACTTGGTAGCCAGATAGACTGGCAGCCACTGCCCTGGAAGCGTGTGATGCACCATGTACAGGAAGGCCAAGCCGACTTGATTATGGTGTTTTACAAGACCGATGTTCGGGCGGAGCAGTTTATTTTCAGTGAGGTGAGTTATTTAAAGGATTCGATTGTGCTGCTGTGCCATCGGCCTTGCTCTGTGCATTACGACGGTGACTTGAAAACGCTTAAAGTGAAAGACATTGCTGTAGTTCGGGGGTTTTCATACGGCAAGGTACTGGATGAGTTGCCTTTGGTGCCTGTAACCAAAGTCGCCTCGGAAGAGATGTTATTCCACTTATTGGACAATGGCCGATTACAGCTCGGTGTTGCCTCGTATCTTACCGTGCAACATGCGCCGATCTTTAACCGAGCCAAAGCCAATGTCGATGTGTTAGCGCCTTACCTGGCTGAGGTCGATATTTATTTTGCGTTTGGTCGCCATAGTCAATTATCAGCTGAACAGATCGCTAAATTTAATTATACGCTACGGCATTTTGTACAAAGCCCCGAATACGAGGCTTTGCTGAGTAGATACCAGGTGAATTGACTAAAGATTAAACCGTTGTGGCTTCAGCCAATATGGTAGTCTTCACCATCCAGCGCGGTAAAGCATTTATCCGCAGAGCGGCTTTGCTGGCCATGCAGCAAGCTGAACCATTGCCCCTGTTCTGGCAGCTCTACCTGGATGTCGGTAATGCCCGCTGCATCGGCCTGGCCGCATTGGCCGTGAGTCAGGCTGATCTCAATATGACGGCCGTGGTCATTCAGTACGATGGCGTCTGGTGCGCTTTTGCGACCACATAATGCGACAAATTGGCCAGGGTGCTTCAAGCCTGCTTTGCGGCCATCGGCGAAGAAAGCCAGCAGGTGCTGGTAGTACACCTCATACTGACAGACATCTTGATGCGACCCTTCCGTCAGAGGGCATACTTTATCCAGAAACCCTTTCGAATACGCCGTGACTTGTTGTACATGGCGCTCGTTCAGTTGATTGATCTGGCTGATCTCTTGTTGGATCAGCTGGTGAACGTCGGTGCTATGTTGTTGTTGCTGAGTCATGGTATTCATTTGTCTGTCCTCACGTCTTATCCGTGTTTATTGCCCGGTGGCCGTTGCCACTTATAGCCAGCTTGTCACTGGTGTGAGCAAGGTGTTTGCCCTTGCTTGATTTTTAGTCTAGGCTAGTTTAGTGAGTAATTTGACAATAAAAATTTTACAGTGTGAATTTTACAAAATGAAAGCCAATAAAACCTTGTTGCGAAAGTCCCATTTTTTGGGCACAAAAATAAGAAACCTGAGAAAACGCAACCATTTAACTATGGATGATCTGTCTACGCGTTGTGTTCGGGTGAACCCGGAGTATGCGCCGTCGGTATCGT
>JAIUMG010000127.1 GCA_022565655.1 Alkalimonas sp. | reverse complement strand
CAGCCAATGTATTTGCTTTGCCACCAACAGGCCCCTATGGTCACCGGCTGGTGGTTGACTTCAAGGGGGAGCAGCGTGAGTTACCGGGGCGCAAGCCCGGGCGCAACGTCAGCCTGGCCGGGATATCATTATTGCCATTGATGCTGGCCACGGTGGTGAAGACCCAGGCTCTATTGGGCCTGCTGGCACCTTTGAGAAAAACCTGGTGCTTCCCATTGCTCGTCGCCTGGCAGAGCTTATCAACAACGAGCCAGGCATGAAGGCAGTGCTGGTGCGTACCGGCGATTACTTTGTCCACCTCAATCGCCGCACCGATATTGCGCGTAGCATGCAGGCCGATTTGCTGATCTCTATTCATGCCGATGCATTTACCTCACCGCAGCCTCGTGGGGCTGCAGTCTGGGTGCTGTCACTACGGCGTGCCACTTCAGAGGTGGGCCGGATGCTGGAGCAAAAAGAACGTCATTCCGAGTTGCTGGGTGGGGTCGGTGATGTGATCCGGGACTCAGCCCAAGAGCGTTATCTGGCGCAAACGGTGCTGGATTTATCGATGAATCATTCGATGGTATCGGCGCATCAGGCAGCCACCCATGTACTGGCCGAGCTAGGGCAGGTCACCCGATTGCATCGGCGTGAGCCCCAGGCCGCCAGTCTGGCCGTATTACGCTCGCCGGATATCCCATCGATTCTGGTGGAAGTTGGCTTTATTTCCAACCCGCAGGAAGAGCAGCAGCTTCGTTCAGGGCAACATCAACAGCGCTTGGCGCAGTCGATGTTTCAAGGGCTGCGCCGCCACTTTCGGGCATCGCCACCAGCTGATTCCCTGTTTGCTCAGCAGCGGACCCGTGAATACCGGGTGCAGCGCGGAGACTCATTGTCGATTGTGGCTCAGCGCCACAATGTAACGGTTGATGCGTTGCGCCAGCACAACCAGTTAAACGGCGATACCATCCGGATAGGCCAGGTTCTTCGGATCCCTGATTAATGCCTATTCAGATCCTGCCTCCGCAACTGGCCAATCAAATCGCCGCTGGCGAAGTGGTCGAGCGGCCAGCCTCGGTGGTGAAAGAACTGGTCGAAAATGCGCTGGATGCTGGCGCCAGTCAGATTGATATCGATATTGAAAAAGGTGGCGCCCGTTTAATTCGGGTACGTGATAATGGCTGCGGGATTGCACAGCAAGAACTGACCCTGGCGCTCAGTCGCCATGCCACCAGCAAAATTGGTAGCCTGGATGATCTGGAGCATATTATCAGCCTTGGTTTTCGCGGCGAAGCGCTGGCCAGTATCAGTTCGGTGGCACGGTTAATCCTGACGTCTCGCCCCGATGGACAGGAAGCGGCCTGGCAGGCCAGCGCTGAAGGGCGTGATATGCAAGTGCAAATAAAACCGGCCGCCCACCCGATTGGCAGTAGCGTTGAGGTGCAGGATTTATTTTTCAATACCCCAGCAAGGCGCAAGTTCTTACGGACTGAAAAAACAGAGTTTTCTCATATTGATGAGTTGATTAAGCGCTTGGCACTCAGTCGTTTTGATGTCGGTTGGACTCTAACGCACAATGGCCAGAGTGTCAGACGATTAAAGCCTGCGACCACCGCGGCTCTGCAGCTCAAGCGAGTAGCCAGTCTTTGCGGTCGGGCCTTTGCAGAGCATGCGTGCTGGATTGAAAGTCAGCATCAAGAGTTGACCTTATGGGGTTGGGTGCTGCCGCCATCGGCCATTGAGCAGCAAGGCTGTCAGTACAGTTATGTCAATGGCCGCATGATGCGGGATAAGTTGTTGAATCATGCGATTCGTCAGGCCTATGGTGAGCGTTTGGCCGACAGCCAACAGCCGGTATTTGTGTTGTATCTTGAGTTGCCCGCTCATGATGTGGATGTCAATGTGCATCCGGCGAAGCATGAGGTGCGTTTTCATCAGGCACGTCTGGTGCATGATTTTGTTGTGTCGGCGCTCAGTGATGCGTTGCAGCAACTGGCTCCGCTGGCGGCAACGGATGCGGCTGCGTCGTCAAACGACCTTTCAGATCCAAGTCCTAAGCCTGGCTCAGAACGTCATTTCGCGCACGGTTCAGCCTCTGGAGCAAGCACTGGGCGAAGTCAGGCCATGGCGTATAACAGCGCCCACTCGCGCCCTTCGCAAGGGCAGGTCGGTCAGCAGCTCCATTATCTGGCCATGCAGGAGCAATCGGTTCGGGAACAGTCGGCACCAGTTGAAGCCGGGGCACTACTGAGCGTGCATAATCGCTTTTGGCTGCAGACCAGCCAGGATCAGCTGCAGCTGGTGAGTCTGGCGAAAGCACTGGTGTTGCACTGGCAGGAAAAACCACAGCAGCCACGGCCGCTACTGGTGCCTTTACGGCTGAAGCTGGCCGAGCATGAGCAACAGCAGTTACAGCAAGTCGCCAGCTGGCTGGTGCAACTGGGAATGGATGTGTTGCTGCATGATACGCTGGCCATTATTCGTGCTGTGCCTAAGTGGTTGCAACGTAGTCCGTTGGAGCGCTGCTTTTTACCTTTTTGTTTGCACCTGGCCGAGCATGGCCAGTCACAGCAGGTGTTGATGCAAGCGGTTGATTTACTACTGAAGGCGCATTGGGTGCAGTTGGACTATGCTGTACAATGTTACCCATCGTTGCAACAACAGCCGCCGGAAGAAGCCCTTGTGGGCATTGATTTAAGCACGGCGCAGGATACTCTGGAGGCATCATTTCAGTGATGCAGGATGCAAATACCGTTGTCTTTCTGATGGGGCCGACCGCATCAGGGAAAACTGAGCTGGCTTTAGCGTTGGCGGCAGAACGCCCGGTGGATATCATCAGTGTCGACAGTGCCTTGATTTATCGGGGGATGGATATTGGCACGGCGAAGCCGACCGCTGATGAGCTGGCGCTGGCACCGCACTTTTTGATCGATATTAAAGATCCGGTCGAGGTGTATTCAGCGGCAGATTTTCGTCAGGATGCTTTGCATTGCATCCAGCACAGCTTACAACAGGGGCGCTTGCCAGTGCTGGTAGGTGGTACCATGCTGTATTTTAAAGCGTTATTGGAGGGAATTTCTCCCTTACCAGCAGCAGACCCGGCGATACGGGCCACCATTGAGCAACAAGCTGCTGAGCAGGGATGGGGTGCATTGCATCAGGAACTTTCCCAAGTAGATCCGGTCTCAGCAGCACGTATTCATCCAAATGATCCCCAACGCATTAATCGGGCTTTGGAAGTGTACCGTATAACAGGTCAAAGCTTAACGCAGCTGACAGAGCAGCAAGGTGAGTTGCTGCCTTTTCCGGTTCGGCAATTTGCCATCGCACCCAGCGATCGGTCTGAGCTGCACCAGCGTATAGCTGTACGCTACCAGCAGATGTTGGCGGCAGGTTTTGAGCAGGAAGTACGGCACTTGAAGCAACGAGCCGATCTGCATCTGGATTTACCGTCGATGCGTTGTGTTGGTTACCGGCAAATGTGGCGTTATCTGGATGGAGACATTGATTACCAGCAGATGTCGGAACAAGCCATAGCGGCGACCCGGCAGCTGGCCAAACGACAATTGACCTGGCTGCGGGGCTGGCCGGATGTAAACTGGTTGAAAACTGAAGCAAAAGTGAATGAAAACTTGCAAGCGGTATTAACTTCGCTAAGCTAAATTTGGAAGCAAAAAAATAGTCAGTTGTAGAACTTGAAATTTTTAAAATAATCCATATATCAAGCGGACTTATAAAAATAAGGAATGCGGCACATGGCAAAAGGCCAATCTTTACAGGATCCTTTCCTGAATACATTACGTCGGGAGCGTATCCCGGTTTCAATTTATCTGGTCAATGGCATCAAACTGCAGGGGCAGGTTGAATCCTTCGATCAGTTCGTCATTTTGCTGAAAAACACCGTCAGCCAAATGGTCTACAAGCATGCCATTTCAACGGTTGTGCCTGCTCGCGCTGTCAATACCATGATGGCAAGCACCAATGGGAATGATTCTGACGAAGCTGAAGAGTGAGGCCGCTGCCGCTATGGCAGGCCATGATACCGGGACGCTGGCTGACATTGAGCGAGCGGTTCTGGTTCAGGTAGAATTTTCGGCTGACCGTCAACAAGACAGCCTGGATGAACTAAAGCTACTTGCCAGCTCGGCTGCTGTGGAGGTCGCTGCTGTGGTGCGATGCCGCCGGCAAGCGCCTGACAGCCGGTATTATGTTGGCTCAGGTATTGCTGATCATTTGGCTGAGCAAGTGGCGGCCGCTGAGTTGAGCGTGATTATTTTTAATCATAACTTATCGCCGGCGCAAACCCGCAACCTGGAAAAGCGCTGTCAGTGCAGAGTGATCGACCGCACCAGTTTAATTCTGGATATATTCTCGCAACGTGCCCGTAGCTACGAAGGTAAGTTGCAGGTAGAGCTGGCTCAGTTAAAACACTTGTCATCACGTCTGGTGCGTGGCTGGGATAATATTGAGCGGCAAAAAGGCGGTATTGGTTTGCGCGGGCCTGGTGAAACCCGGTTGGAAACCGATCGCCGATTGTTGCGACAGCGGGTTACCGCCCTTCGTCAGCGTCTGGACAAATTGACGAAACAACGCCAGCAAGGCCGTCAGGCAAGGCAGCGGGCAGAGATCCCGGTGTTAGCCCTGGTAGGTTACACCAATGCTGGTAAATCATCGTTATTTAATCACTTAACTCAGGCCAACGTGCATGCTGCTGATCAGCTGTTTGCTACCTTGGACCCCACCTTACGCCGGATAGAGCTTGCCGAATACGGCCCCGCAGTTTTGGCTGATACCGTTGGATTTATCCGCGAGTTGCCGCACGATCTGGTGGCAGCATTTAAGTCGACTTTGCAGGAAAGTCAGGATGCCGACTTGGTATTACTGGTGGTAGACTATGCAGACAATGATCACCAGAGTAAACTGGCTCAAGTTCAGCAGGTGCTCACCGAGATTGAAGCTGATACGGTGCCACAACTGCTGGTTTGGAATAAAATTGATCAATGTGATTTGCCCGCTCGTATTGATTACGATGAACAAGGGATAGCTCAAGCCGTCTTTGTTTCTGCGCACCGGGGAGATGGCATTGAATTATTGCAGCAGGCGATCCGGCAACGGCTCACCACCGATTACGTGTCGCTGCAGTTGTCGCTGCCATCATCGGCAGGTGAATGGCGAGCGCGCTTGCATCAATTGAACGCGGTGAAGCAGGAAGTCTTTACTGAACAAGGTGATGCCTTAATCACGATTTCATTATCGGTGGCAGACTGGGGGCGTGTGTTGCAGCAAAGTGAGGGACTGCTGGAAAACTATATCGTCAGCTAAGCCCTTTTTTGATACATTAACCGTATTAATCATTAACTGGAGTAAGTCATGGCTTGGAATGAGCCGGGTAAAAATGGCAAAGACAACGATCCCTGGAAACAGGGTGGTCGTGATCAAGGCCCGCCCGATTTAGATGAAGTGTTCCGCAACTTTGGTAAAAAGTTTGGCGGTGTTTTTGGTGGTAAAGGTGGCGGCACAAGTGGCTCGTCTGGCGGTGGCTCCATCTCAACCTTGTTACTGCTGGCCATTATCGTCGCTGGCTTGGTATGGGCCTTTAGTGGTTTTTACACCATTAAAGAATCAGAGCGCGGTGTTATTTTACGATTTGGTCAGTACCACAGTGAAGTCGGTTCAGGGATCCACTGGAAACCAACCTTTATTGATCGAGTGACCCCGGTCGATGTGACCAGTGTTCGTTCTTTCCGTACCGATGGATTTATGCTGACCCAAGACCAGAATCTGGTTCGGGTCACCTTTGAAATTCAGTACCGGGTGTTTGATGCCCGCTCTTATTTGTTCGCCGTGGTGAATGCAGATAACAGCCTGCAGGAAGCTACCGACGCTGCGTTGCGTTTTGTGATTGGTCACTCACTGATGGACGATGTGCTAACACGTGGTCGTGAAGTGGTGCGGCAAAACACCCGCCAGGAACTGGAAACGATTATTACACCCTACCAAATGGGGTTAAACCTGGTGGATGTCAACTTCCGTGATGCACGGCCACCGGAAGAAGTGCGTGATGCCTTTGATGATGCGATTGCGGCTCAGGAAGATCAGGAACGTTTTGTGCGTGAAGCTGAAGCCTATGCTCGTGAAATTGAGCCTAGAGCTCGTGGTCAGGTCAACCGTGTGATGCAAGAAGCGGAAGCCTATCGTCAGCAAGTGATTTTGCGTGCTCAGGGTGAAGTCGCTCGTTTCGAGCAGCTGTTGCCTGAATATATCGCAGCGCCCCGTGTGACTCGTGAGCGTTTATACATCGAAGCGATGGAGCAAGTGTACAGCAATACATCGAAAGTGATGGTGGATGTCACCAGTGGCAACAACATCATGTATCTGCCCTTGGATCAAATGATCAAAGGTGGCTCGTCAGGCTCAGGTTCATCCAGTGCGATTCCGGTGACACCTCAGCGTTCGTCGCAGGACTCACAAAATACCGCCCCACGGCAGGATACGCTGCGCGGTGGGACTAATCGCGATGGGAGACGTTAAGCCATGAAAAATTTAATTATTGCAATTGTGGTGGTGGCTGGCCTCATCCTGTCTTCGGCCTTATTTGTTGTGCCGGAGGGTGAACGTGCCATCGTGATCCAATTCGGTAAAATTCAGCGGGATGCCGGTGATCAGGTTCGGGTGTTTGAGCCTGGGCTGCACTTTAAAATCCCAATGATTGATACGGTACGGAAACTGGATGCCCGGGTACAAACCCTGGATGACCCAGCGGATCGCTTCGTTACGGCTGAAAAGAAAGATTTGTTGGTGAATAGCTATGTCAAATGGCGTATTCGTGACTTTGGCCAATACTTCCTAAGTACCGGTGGCAACACCTTACAAGCAGAAGTGTTACTGAAGCAGTACATCAACAACGGCCTGCGGACTGAGTTTGGTACCCGAACCATTCCTGAGATCGTCTCTGGTGAACGTACCGAGCTGATGGAAAGCGCCTTGCAACAAGCGGGTATCGCTGCAGAAGAGTTGGGTATTGAAGTCATCGACGTTCGGGTGAAGCAAATCAACCTGCCGGATGAAATCAGCATCTCCATTTTTGCCCGGATGCGGGCAGAGCGTCAGGCGGTAGCCCGTGAACACCGCTCGCGTGGTATGGAAGAAGCTGAGAAAATTCGCGCTGATGTGGATGCCCGCGTTACCGTCATGTTGGCCGATGCTGAGCGTAACTCCCGCACTGTTCGCGGTGAAGGTGATGCTCGAGCAGCCAATATTTATGCAGAAACCTACAACAAAGATGCCGAGTTCTTCTCGTTTGTTCGTAGCCTAGAAGCTTACCAGCGTAGTTTCCGCAGTAAAGACGATGTGCTGGTTATCCAGCCGGATAACGATTTCTTCCAGCATATGAAAACCAATAAGAAACCCTGATAGGTGCCCACCCGGCAATAGGGTTTCAGGATGAAAGTAATAAAAGGCCCTACGGGGCCTTTTTTGTCATAAGGTCCTTGTGTATGTACCAGCAGCTCTATCAGCACTTTTTAACCGGCCATCAGGGCAAGCAGCATTTCGCTTGCCATTCGCATCACTTCTGGCCCGATGTAACCCGCCAGGCTATGTTGGAGTATTGGGATTTAAGCGCAGCAGAATCCGACGAAAAATGGCAGCAGGTGTTTGGAGTCAAGCTACCAGCGACCCAAAAGTTGCTGGCAGAGGTGCTGGGCAGTCATCATCCAGAACAAGTGGTGTTTGCCCCCAATACCCATGAGTTGGTGATGCGCCTGTTGAGTTGCTTTGACTGGGGTCAACCGATCCGTATTCTAACCACGGACAGCGAGTTTTACAGCTTTCAACGTCAGGCCAGTCGCTTGCAGGAAAGCGGTCAGGTTGAGTTGACTGTGATCCCAACGGCTCCCTTTACGGATTTTGAAGCACGCTTTATTGCCGCTGCGGCAGCGGGTGATTTTGACTTGGTGTTTTGCAGCCAGGTGTTTTTTAATTCAGGGGTGGCCCTGACTGATTTATCGGCTTTTGTCCAGCAGCTGGATAAGGTAACCGATGCCATGATAGCCATAGATGGTTACCATGGTTTTATGGCGTTGCCGGTTGATTTGAGCGCGATCGAGCACCGGATCTTTTATCTGGCAGGCAGTTACAAATATGCCCAGGCCGGTGAGGGCTGTTGCTTTATGCTAACACCCGCCGGTAATTCGTATCGCCCCTTTTATACCGGCTGGTTTGCCGAATTTGGAGCCCTGCAGCAAGAGCGCAGTGAGCAGGTACCTTACAGCGACGATGGCTTTCGTTTTGCGGGTGCGACCATGGATTTTTCGGCACTGTATCGTTTGCATGCGGTATTGCAGCTTTTCAAGCAGCAACAGATCACGGTGGGGCAAATCCATCAGTATGTGCAGCAGTTGCAGCAAGCCTTTTTGCAGCAGCTCACGACTTTGGATCAGCAGGTATTGACAGAAAATCAGCTATTAAAGCGAGATTTAACCCAGCATGGTCATTTTCTGACCTTTGCGTTGGAGAATGCGGCTTTGGCTGAATCATTAGCTGATTTTTTAAAGCAACATCATATCCTTACCGACTTTAGAGGCAACCGCTTGCGCTTTGGCTTTGCCATGTATCAACGGGCTGAACAATTCGATTTAAGCTGTCTGTCGTCTTTTTCGCACAGAAAGTGAGTTTTTTTCAGCCATCCAGATGCAGTTTGCTCAGAGTTTTGGTAGAATCCACGCCTTATTTTTTTCCGTGATGTAGGTACCATGGCCAAGAACGTCGTCGTGCTAGGCACCCAATGGGGTGACGAAGGTAAAGGTAAAATTGTTGATCTGCTAACCGATAAGGCCACTTATGTGGTGCGTTATCAGGGTGGGCATAACGCAGGGCATACGCTGGTTATTGATGGTGAAAAAACGGTGTTACACCTGATCCCATCAGGCATTTTGCGAGCTAATGTCACCTGCGTGATTGGCAATGGCGTAGTGCTGTCACCAGAAGCTTTGCTAAAAGAGATGGCCATGCTGGAGCAGCGTGGTGTACCAGTGAAAGAGCGACTGGTGTTAAGCGAAGCTTGTCCGCTGATCCTGCCGATCCACGTTGCGCTTGATGTGGCGCGTGAAAAAGCCCGAGGCGCCAAAGCAATCGGCACCACCGGCCGTGGTATTGGCCCAGCCTATGAAGACAAAGTGGCGCGGCGTGGTTTGCGGG